>JAVBPN010000194.1:0-22364 GCA_031549585.1 Bacteroidales bacterium | reverse complement strand
TAGTCCACATGCGAGTGTCAACTATCCGTTTTTTAATCTATCTGTGTTTACTTTAAATGATTGTGGAAAGTATGCTTAATTGATCAGCCTGCTTATCCAAAGGACATATCGAGAATCTAACAGGTCTTAGAGACCTGTTAGGAATCGCGAATGTACCTAACAGGTATTGTTTTCCTGTTAGGTCTGACTTACAAAAAATAACCATTTGTAATCTGTTTTTGCCCTTACGTTCGGCTGAATTTGTAATTCAGCCGTCTTCTGTGCCGGCTTGATGGTTTAGATGTGATTAGGCATTATTTCGGATAATCAGGTTACTTCATTATCATAAATTGTCCGAGAAAAGCCAAAAAGATGAAAATTTTTCGGGCTAATTTGTTGTAAAGGTCAATAATATGCCTGTCGTTTTCCGTATTCAAAAATATAAGCCTGAACTCAGTATATTCTCCTTCTTTGCTTTCTACAGAAATGCTGCCCCTGAGGGAACGTATAAAGGATTCTACAAAATTTAAACCCAATCCGTAGCCAACCTGTTGTTTTGCTTTTTTAAGGCGTGCTATGTGGGACTTCACCTGATAAGTTGCTTTAAAAATGTCTTCTATGTCGGCTTCGGGAATACCCCATCCGTTATCGCGCACGTAAACATTAATGCTTTGGTTTGACCGGACGGCTTTGATGTCGATATACACGGGATCGTTCGAAAACTTCACACAATTGTCCAATAGGTTGAAAAAAACCCTTTCCAGATACATCTCATCTGCCAGCAATGTGAGCCCTTCTTCTGTTTCAACATTCACCAGAACAATTTTATTGGTTATCTGCTCGTATTTTCTCTTTAAATTTTTGAAAAAATAAGCAAGATCAATAGGAATTGGGTCAAAGCTGATTTTGCCGTCTTCATTATCAAGAATTAATCGAAGAACGGCAATATAGCTGGTTGTGTTTTGCAATTTTTCATAAGTTTCCTCTATCTGCCTCATTTCTTCCATGTCTTCTTCCGACAAATTTTCAAATATCTCGTTTTTATAACATTCGGCTATTTCGTTCAGTTGCTCAGAGGATTTTTGCAGGGGAGGTTCTGTACTACCAGTGAGGATATATACTAGCCGGAAAGATTCACGCCAAAATAAGCAAAATATTCCGATCAAAGTCAAAATAATCGAAATGATTATATGCGAAAAATTTCCTTTCATGATCGTCCATGTAGGAATATAGACAGAAGCTTTCAATTCATGAGTATTCAGGATGTCAACGATAAGACTGTCTGATTCAATATTCGTTCTCTCATTCAAGTTAACTGTTGATCTGTGCTCTTTTTTTGATAAATTATTGTATTGAATAATGCTATTTTCAACAGGATAGCCTTTATCCAACATCTGTAATTGGAACAGGCTATCTATATGATTGATATCAATAGGGCTTACATAAGTTATACAATATTGGTTCAGTTTCGGTATTGCTTCAGGATCGGTTCTTTTAATCACCACATAGATAATGGTGTCAGCAGTGCGAATTGTCTTGGTGATAAAAGTAGATGTATCATCTTTAATAGGTCTATATCCGAATTCGACTAAGTCACCAAGTGCCCTTAGTCGTATCATGTATTCTTCATCTGCTGCATATTTCAAAGATTGATTCATTGTTTCCTTTACTTTTTCTTTTGATGAATGAATAGCATGTGAACACCAAAAGATTTGTAAGGTGATTAAAATAGCAAGCATTATAGCACCAATAATTTGTATGTAAAGTTTACGACTCATAATTTATAGATTTTTATAGCAGGTATATCACAAACATATATAAAAATATAGTTCAATGTTTCTTTTTTTTTAAATTCTGAAATATCTATTATAAAAATGTTATTTTTACTTGGACTTATAAATATACACAAATACTTGATTGGTTACAACCTTTACACCACTGATAAAATTTGCTAATTTCTTATCAAACAGGTATCCGAAGAACTTCATTTCGGTGATCAGTCGTCGTTCGGGAAGTTTTTTTAAGAAGCATATGGGTTGATACCGATTGAGTATAGGAATGGTAAGTGATAGTAATTTTTGGTCATCATATTCATTTGTTGGCCTCCTTTAAATGAAAGATGAAATAAACTATTTTACCCATAAAGAGTTATATCCGGAGCAGCTTTTCAAAAACAGGCGACGCAACCATGAAATAGCCATGCGAATAAAAGTCACACCAACCGGTAATGATTATATTCATGACGAACTTTTTTCAACGACCAGAGGGAGTTAATTCCATCTGACCTTAAAAAATAAAATATAAACAGATGAAAAAGTATCTAATTTACATTTTGTTATTAACAGGAAGTATTACTGTGGCAGCGCAACAAAAGGCAGTGGTAGAAGGCCGGGTTTACGACAAGACCAACAATAAACCCATTGAGTTTGCCTCGGTAGTGGTAATGAATACCACCACTGGGAACAGTACCGATTCGCTTGGCCATTTCAGGATTGAAAATGTTAAACCGGGATTTGTACGCTTACAGGTGGCTCTGATTGGTTATCAGGGCTTTATTTCGGATGAGTTCATGGTGAACAGCGCCAAACCTTATTATATCGAAATCGGGCTGGTCGAATCAAACATTGCGTTAGATGGAATAGTGATAAGTCCCACTGTTTACGCCCGTTCTACAGAAAGCCCGCTTTCGGTGCGGCGGCTGGGACAATCGGAAATCGAAAAGTCGGCAGGGGCAAACAGGGACATTTCAAAAGTGATACAAACTCTTCCGGGCGTTGCATTTACGTCGGTGAACCGCAACGATGTAATTGTGCGTGGCGGTGGATCCAACGAGAACCGCTATTTTCTTGATGGTGTGGAATTGCCGTATATCAACCATTTTACTACGCAAGGTGCGTCAGGAGGTGTGGTGGGTATCATCAACCCTGATTTTATCAGGAACCTGAATTTTTATTCAGGCGCTTTTCCTTCCAACAAAGGCAATGCATTGAGTTCCGTGCTCGATTTCAGGCAAATAGATGGGAACAGCAAGAAGATGAATTTCAAAGCAACCGTCGGGGCATCCGATCTGGCTTTTGCTGTGAACGGTCCGGTAAGCCGTAATACAACATTGATGGCCTCGGTGCGGCGCAGTTATCTGCAACTGTTGTTCAGTGCATTGAAACTGCCTTTCCTGCCGACCTACAACGATTTTCAATTCAAGGTAAAGACCAAAATCAATCCTAAAAATGAGCTGACATTTATAGGAATTGGGGCATATGATGACAACAAGTTGAATACAGGGATTAAGAACCCTGATGACAAACAAAGTTACCTGCTCAATTACCTACCGGCGAGCAAACAGTGGACATACACGGTTGGTGCGGTATACCGGCACTATGCTGCCAACGGGTCGGATATGGTGGTGCTGAGCCGCAATATGCTTGAAAATAAGGAGTGGAAGTATCCGTACAATGACGAGTCGCAGCCCCGGACGCTGGATTATTCATCAACTGAGGCTGAAAACAAACTGCGTTATGAACGGGAGCAAAACCTGTGGCGTGATGCTACATTGAATGCCGGTGCCGGTGCAGAATACGACCGTTATCAAAACAGCACCTACCGCCGCGTATTTTACGATGGACAGGCCGGTGCGGTTGATTACCAAAACAACCTGGATTTTTTTCGCTACGGATTCTTCGCACAACTCAGTCAAAAACTGCTGAATGAGCGGTTGGGGCTTTCTTTCGGTATCAGGGCCGATGGCGCTTCTTATTCGTCCAAAATGCAAAACCCGATCGAGCATCTTTCCCCACGCTTTTCGGCTTCGTACGCCCTGAACTCTAAACTGATGCTGAATTTCAACACCGGCCGCTACCAGCAATTGCCACCCTACACGGCGATGGGTTACGGGAGCTATCAGGGTGAACCCCTGAACGAGGCCGCTCTGGAATATATCACTGCCGACCATTTGGTGGCTGGTTTTAACTGGTTGCCGTCCTCTACCATCAAACTATCCGTGGAAGGTTTTTATAAGCATTACCGTAATTATCCATTTTCATTGGCCGATTCGGTCGTATTGGCGGCTAAGGGAGGCAGTGATTTTGGTGTGTTTGGTGATGAACCGTTGGTGTCGATTGGCGAAGGCCGTGCTTATGGCATGGAAGTACTCTTCCGTACAAGCAACCTGGCGGGCATCAGCTTGTTGCTTTCATATACCTTGTTTTGGTCGGAATACAATGAATATACCGGACATTTGCAGCAAACAGGACGTTATGTCCCCAGCGTATGGGACAACCGTCAATTAATATCGCTTGTCGGGAGTAAGGAATTCCGGAAAAACTGGACACTGGGCGCTAAATGGCGGTTGGGGGCAGGTACGCCTTACACGCCTTACGATAAAGACAAATCGAGCCTGAAAGCTGCATGGGATGCACAAAACAGGCCATATCTGAACTATAGCCTATTCAACCGACAGCGTTTGGGCGTATTCCACCAACTCGATCTGAGGGTAGACAAGGTGTTTTATTTCAACAAATGGATGTTGGGAATCTACATAGATGTACAAAATGTCTACAATTTCAAATCGCCTGCACAGCCTATATATACCGCGGTGCTCGATGTCCAGGGCAAAGCAATGGCCGACCCTGCCGACCCGCAACGTTACCTGATGAAAGAAATTAATGCCGATAGTGGAACCATACTACCGACCATCGGCATTGTAGTGGAATTTTGAAAAACAGATAAATCTTTGGAGTTTGTCTAATATAAATAAAATTCTTTAATAAGTATTATAACTTCACCACCCTTATGGTTTGCACTTTACCGTCTTTCATAACGCAGAACAAATACCATCCTGTGGGCAGATGTTCCAGAGGAATCGTTTCGTCGGGGTTGGTTATCTTTTGGGAATATACCACCTTGCCCGATCCTGTGATTACTTGCAATATACTGCCTTCGGCATCCTTCAAATGTACCGTACTACTGAACGGATTGGGATATACCTGTAAGGCTGTTGCTTCTATGGTTTCTATGCCTGTAACTGTTTGCCATTGAGCATACACCGTAACATGATCGTTTACATTATGTATGGTTTCGGCGGTATAAACCGTGCCGCTACCATCCTGTTCCGTATTCCATTCCACAAAATCGTGGCCTGCTTTCGTTGGTACAGGCAGTTCGCCTATTGCGGTGTTGTAGGTAATGGTTTTATTGGCAAGGATAACTGATCCACCATTAGTGTGGAAGGTTAATGTATATTTGGTAGGCTTCCATTGCGCATAGAGAAAGGTATTGTCTGTTGCCATATATACTGTTTCGTCAGTATATGTCGTACCATTTCCGTCTTGCTCTGTATTCCATCCGGTAAACCTATAATCCGTCTTTGTAAGTATGGGTAATTCGCCTACTACTATTCCACTGAGCACGTATTTGGTGATCGCATCAGGCATGCTATAATCGTCAGGGAACATATACAATGTGTAATATCCGTCCATAAACTCCCGCCATTGGGTATCATTGACATATGCTAACTCGCTGCCTGAAGAAACGGTTAAACTGCATATCGATTTATCAACACCCGAAAAAGTGGTAGCGGCCAGAGTGGGAGGAATTGGATTAAAGCTGGAAATAGAGTTTAATCCGCTACATCCGGAAAATCCATAATCCGGAATATTGGTTACTGTGTTGCCAATATTAAGCTTAGTCAAAGAAGTACAATTAGTAAATACCAATCTGCTGCTACTTCCCATTGTATTACAGTTGGTTGCATTGAAATTGACGGTAGTTAACCCGCTACACCCGAGAAACGCATAATTTCCAATGCTTGTTACCAAACTAGGGATTGTTATTGATGTTAATCCACTACAGTTGTAAAATGCAGCACTTCCAATACTTGTTACTGATTCAGGAATAATGACCGATGTTAATTTATTGCACCCATAGAAGGTTGCAGCTGGGATATTGGTTACCATGCTGCCAATATTAAGTGTAACCAAAGATGTACAACCGGAAAACACAGGATTGAATGTACTTCCCATTGTAGTACAGTTGATGGCATTGAAATTGATGGCAGTTAATCCGCTACAATTATAAAACGCGCCATTTCCAATACTTATGATCGAATTAGGAATAGTCAATGTGCCGGTCAATTCACTACAATTACCAAATGCAGCACTTCCAATACTTGTTACTGAGTTTCCAATGCTTACCGATGTTAATTTGTTACCCAAGTCAAAGGCGCTATTTCCGATACTGATTACCGAATTGGGAATAGTCAATGTACCGGTTAACTCTCGACAAGCAGCAAAGGCCGAATTTCCAATACTTACTACTGAATTCCCAATAATTATGGATGTTAATTTGGTACAAACATAAAAAGCATAATCTCCGATGCTGGTTACCGAATTGGGAATGGTCAATGTGCCAGTTATGTCAGAGTTGCCAAAAGAATAATTTCCTATAGCTGTCACACCTTGTTGTATCACAACGGTTTTAAACCGACTATTATAATACCAAGGAGCATCTGTAAAAGAACTATAATCCGCCATTGCACCATCGCCGCTAATGGTAAGCGTGTAATTACTACCTTCTCTGGTAAGCGTCCATGTACAATCTCCTGTCGTTCCGTTGGCAATAGCCGTTTGGGCAAAAAGATAATTTCCTTGTCCCCAAAGAAATAAACAAGGTGCAAAAAGAAGGAATAAAAGCCTTTTTAATCTACTGGAGAATAAATGAATACATGTAGAAGTGTTTTTTTTCATGGTAACATTTTTAGATTTGGTATTTAATTTCTATTCTTTTTGTAATCGATGAAAAACATTAAAGTATTTTCTAATTTGATAAATATACTCTGTCGTTTTTCATAACATATTCTAAATACTCAGATAATAAAGTATATTGAGAAGATACACAGGGTATCAATAAGTCATAATTTATATCAATTTCTTATAGGATTAAATTATTACCAGTATACCCATTAAGCATACCGTTATTTTTTGTTTCATACGATAAACCGTCTAATAATTTTGTAGGATTAATATTATATAATTTATCGCAAATATAAAACAATATAGATTGGATACAAAAAGCTTTTTTACAAATAAATAAAGCATTATGAATTATTAAAAAACTTTTTGTATAGGTTTTTGTCTTATAAAAATAAATAGAATTTGTAATGATAGAATCTGCATTATCAGGATTAATTGCAGGGTCGGCCATATTAATTGGCGCTTTGCTGGGGTTATATTTAAAGGTAAACAATAGGGTGATTGCCGTTGCAATGGCATTTGGAGCGGGCGTTTTAATTTCTGCCTTATCCATTGATCTGATGGGCGATGCCTTTGATAAAAGCCATGATCCATGGACGATCAGCCTGAGCTTTTTGTCAGGCGCTTTGGTTTTTGTAGGAGGCGATTACCTGATCGACAAACGGGGAGGGTATTTTCGCAAGCAATTGCATGGCGCAACCGAGCAATCGAAAAACCCCGACACAGACAATTCCGGAACGGCAATTCTTCTTGGTACTCTGCTCGATGGTATTCCCGAATCATTTGTTGTAGGCGCATCTATTGCTGTTGGTGGCAGTACGGGTATTGTTTTCATGATTGCTGTGTTTTTAAGCAACCTTCCTGAGGGGATTTCAGGGACATTGGGTATGAAAATGGCGGGTATGCCTACCAAAAATATATTGGTATTGTGGATCATCACGCTTGTTGTTACCATCATTTCTTCCATAGGGGGATATGTATTCTTGGGAGATGCCTCCCAAGAAATTCAGGCCGGCACTATGGCTTTTGCTTCGGGCGCTATCCTTGCGATGCTCTGCGATACGATGATTCCGGAAGCATTCAAATTTGGCGGGCGATTTGTTGCCTTGATCACCGTTATAGGGTTTTTGCTTGCTTTTTTATTGAGCAAATTGTTTTAATCTGGTATTATTTCACTGTGATTTAAGGTCTAAGAGGTTGTCAAAATTTCTTTCAAAATCGATTATCTTCTTTTAAAACCTTAATATCCTTAGTGCACTAAGTGGTTAAACTCGTTCTTGCTCAGTTTCAAGAACCATCAATCAGTCAATCTTAATTCAAATGCTTTTTTTGAATCCCCATTGAATCCGATCGATTCATAAAATAAGTGCGCTTCTTTCCGTTTGTTGTTGCTTTGCAGTAATACCTTATAACAATTGTTGCTTTTTGCATATTCAATTGCCATGTCCATTACCTTTTTCCCAAGGCCTTTTCGCCTGTACGTTGTATCGGTAATTACATTTTCGATAAATCCGATTGGTTGTCCGTTCCTGGTTAGGTTGGGGATAATGCTGATAAAGCACGAAGCAATTATCTTTTCATGATCCAATGCGATAAAATATTTTGTTTCGCTCTTTTCTATTTTGTCCCAGATGTTATTTGCCATCGATAGATCAAGGCTTGTATCTTCCGGATTCAATTGTTCATATAGCTTCAATAGTGATGGAATATCCTTTTTAACGGCTTCTCTATATGTGATCATTTTCGTTTTTTATTTTAAATAATTATCTGTTATATGTATGGGTTAAGAATTAATTTGTATAAAAAGAAAACCACAAGGGACACAAAGTTTTGTACAAAGGGCACAAAGTTCACTGTGAACCTTGTGTTGCCCTTGTGCCTTTTGTGGTAGAAATAGTATAGACTAATTTATGCCGAATACTTAGCTAATGGTAATTTTATTCGTCATTGCGAGGAGGAACGACGAAGCAATCTTTTAATAATTATGAGATTACCTTCGGTGCAAGCACCTCGCAATGACGTTTATTCTTAACTTTTGGACTTTCCCACACAGTTGAGCGGCAAATGTTTTGCCGCTCTATATCTTTGGTGAATTTTAAATTCACCTGTTTATTTTATTTCAATAATTCGTTTTTCAATATTGCTGGTTCCGTCTAAATTTACCGTAAGTATTTGAATGCTATAGATTATCCAACCCGTATTGTCGATGATTGAAACAGTATTTGTTTCATTTTTTAAATTTTGCATATCCGCGAGTTTGGGAGGTGCGACATTCATATTTTTTGCCATACCCGTCAAATAGTTAAAAACGGCATCGGTCAATTGTTCTTGATCTACTCTTTGCGATGACCGCATGATGTAATACTCATCTTCCGGGTTAATTTCGTCCAAAAGAACGATAAAATCCAAATCAAAAGGCTCTTTTCCATAGATATTGGGTGCTTTCGATAGCCCTTCAATTATTTCGCCAAGCTCGTATTTCCCTCCGAAAAATCCGTGAAATTGTTGTATTTCCTTAATACAAGAGGCTTCAATGGATTCTTTGGTGGCATAAGTCGTCTCAATCTGCTTGGTTATTTTTGCTATTTCCGGCACTTGTTTGAAATCTTTGCGCAAGGTAGCTGTCGTTTTACGGATATAATCCCTGACTTCTTTCCAATTGACCAATTCCAAAAATGTTCCCATTTCATCAGTCTTATACACTATCTTTGAATTCTTTGCCATATCCAATATCCTTTGACTCATTGCATCTTTACTGGTGGTGGTTGCGTTTTTATACAACCATTCTATGGTGTATGAATCTTTTGTTTCGTCCAATACGGTTATTTCAATATCGTAAGAGATTAATTCTTTTGAAACAGTATCTGTTCCTTCTACTTTTGTTGTTTCTAATGATACCGTGTAATTCTGTTTTTCTCCTTTAGACCAATAAGTGATCACTTGAACAGTTGAATCGGCCATATTGATTTGTCCGAACACATTCAATCCTGCGAACAGAAAGGCAATTGTTAAAATTTTTATTTTCATATGAAAAATACTTTTGTTTCAAATATAGTAAATATTTTTTATCTGCTTATGTTTGGTTCATACCCCCGGAGGAAGTTTTTCTCCCATTCTTTCCCGGCGTTCGAATATTTCGCCGTCGGCAGTAAAAGTGCCGTCGCCACGGGCATGCAATATCCGTTTTTCTTTATGGTTGTTATCTATCCACGCTTTAACGCCATCTAAAACAAATATGTTGTGCTGTTTGATATAATCCGCCACACGACACTCTATATTTGCATAACACTCTTTTATTAGCGGGGCATTGACCTCCGAAGCATTCACGACGGTGAGTCCGAACGTGGAAAATTTATCTGTTTCTTTACCTGAGGTAGTCCCCACGTCGAGGATCGTTTCCAAAAGATCGGCGGTAGCGATTGCAATGACACACTCTTTTGTCTTTACCAAGGCATTGTAGGAATAATTCCACGGCCCCGTAAGAAGTGCGAACCTTGGGGTGAAATCCATAACCATAGTCCACGTTATTGTCATGACGTTATGTTTTCCCTTATGCGAAGTGGTGACCATCGTAACCGGCCCCTGTTCCAGAAACATAAAGGCTTTTTGTAATTCGAGTTCTTTCATGGTTGTCTGTTTGTATTACTGCTCTGAATTTTCGAGCAAAATCATAAACAATGTATTTTAAGTAAAGACAAATTTCCTACTAAAAGGTTTTGAATACTTCAAATGTAGAAACAAAGTTATAAGTCAAAGGAAAAGAGTGATTAATTGCAGGATTAATACATAAAATTTACAGCAGCAGCACGAAAAATATTTAATATTTTTAGAAAAATGAGAAATATTTTATGATAATTTACGTACTAATATAATGTTTATCTTTTTGCTCATGTGATTATTTATGAATGCTTTGTTTAACACTTTTAAATGTATGAAATATTTCTTTGGGCCGTTAACTTTTTTATCCTTAGTGGTCTTGTTTTGTGGTTGTAAAAAGGAAGAATCTGAAAAAGAGCTTCCGTCGCTTGGTGATGTAACCGAACAGGTAGTGTCACTGGGTAATCCTTTAAATCAAAAATACAAGGATAATACCGAAAGGGTATATGCCCGCAATATTTGGGACATGCATGCCTTTAACAACAAAATTTATTTTGGTGGCGGCAATTCCTCTAATTATGCGCCCGCTATTAATGCAGGGCCTGCTGATTTGTGGACATTCGATCCGTTGTCGCAAGCCTTCACTAAGGAATTTACGGTTGATGACGAACAAATACACCGGATCAGGGAGTTTGAAAATATGCTTTACATACCAGGGCACGATGCCCGCGAAGACTGGAGTTACGGTAATTTTTACCGGCTCGAAGCGAGCGGGTGGAAAAAATACCGCACCATCCCCAATGGCATTCATGTGTACGACATCTACAAATGGGGAAACAAACTTATGGCTGCCCTTGGGCCAAATACCGGCACCACCAGTATACAGGTTTCGGATGATAATGGAAACGCCTGGAACAATATCATCTGCCCCGACTACAATAATGCAGTGGGATATTGTTACTGTACCAGCCGGATTTACACGCTGGTACCTCTCGCCGATACATTATACACAGACAATGGTTACTTTTACTACAGTGGGAATGGAAATACGTTCATCAGGCCGCAGAAAGCGACCAGTTTTTTCTATAAGGATGTGGCTACCGCCAATCGTGTGGAGCGGCCTGTAGTTTTCAACAAGCAAACCGTTTATATTGCCGGGAAAACCGACAATGATCACCAATACTTGCCGTTGGCCCTCATGCGTGCACAAAACCGCACCGCTGTCCATCGCATGAACCTTCCGGAAGGAGCCTTGCCGAGGGACATCCTGGTACAGGGTAAATGGCTGATTGTACTCATATCAACCAAAATAGGCGATACCTCTTACCGCAATACGGTATTACTTGCTTCCGATATTTCGGCCGAAACCATAGAGTGGAAGGAAGCGTTCGATTTTACGGCAACCACCTTTGCCCGTTCATTTGAATATCTTAATGGCGTATTTTATTTTGGGTTGGGTTGCGAAACCGATGTGCTTGCTCCTGCCACAGGCAATATTTTAAGTGTTGATTATGAAAATTTATAATACGATATAATTTTTTACACATTAATGAGCTTTAATTATTTAAAAATTAGGTATTTGAAAATATTCAATGTGCAATATTCAATGTGCAATATTCAATTATCAATTAATATAATATCCATTTTATAATGAAATTATTACGATCTAAACATTTCTTTTTGCAGTTGATTTTTTTATCCTTGGTGATCTCGTTTTGTTGTTGCAATAAACCCGAGGATAGCGAAACCGGTGAAAAAGAAACTGTGATAGAAACTGAACCCAGCAACGGAACTGATAATAAGCCGAATCCAGAACCAGAACCGGAACCTGAGAAGGTACTTCCATCGCTTGGCGATGTAACCAAGCAGGTAGTGTTATTGGGTAATCCCTTAAATGCAAAATACCCGGACGGTACACAAAAGGTTTATGCCCGTAATATTTGGGACATGCATGCCTTTAACAACAAAATTTATTTTGGCGGCGGTAATTCCTCTAATTATGGACCGGCTATTAATGCAGGGCCTGCCGATTTGTGGACATTCAACCCTTCATCGCAAACATTCACTAAAGAATTTACAGTTGATGACGAACAAATCCACCGGATCAGGGAGTTTGATAACGAACTTTACATTCCGGGGCATGATGCCCGCGAATCGTGGGATTATGGTAACTTTTACCGGCTCGAAACAGCTGGATGGAAAAAATACCGTACTATTCCGGATGCCGTTCATGTGTATGATATCTACAAATGGGGCAATAAACTTTTTGCTGCCATCGGGGCCGGTTCCTCTGCTACGACTACCATACAGATTTCGGAAGACAACGGAAAGACATGGCGTAATATATTCTGCTCATACAATAACGAAGCGCCAAAAATATGCAACTGCTTTGGCCGTTCCTATACGCTACTAAGCCTTAACAATCAATTATACGCTACCTATTATTTCCTCCCTTTAATTTATACCGGTAATGATCATATTTTCAACCAAATTACCACAGCCGAAGGTAAAGCGTTGTATAATGGCGAAGCAGGTGACCGCATAGAACGTCCTATAGTTTTTGGAGACCAAACCGTTTATATTGTTGGCGTGACCGACAACGATCATCAATATTTACCCCTCGCGTTACGACATGCCAAAAATGCACAACAAGTTGCCCGTTTTGATCTTCCGGAAAACGTTTTACCAAGGGATATACTGGTTCAGGGAAAGTGGTTAATAATATTGATATCTACCAAGATTGACAACACCACTTACCGCAATACCGTATTACTTACTTCCGATATTTCTACTGAAACCATCGAGTGGAAAGAAGCATTCAATTTTACGGCAACCACCTTTGCCCGTTCATTCGAATATTTAAATGGTGTATTTTATTTCGGGCTGGGTTGCGAAACCGATGTACTTGCTCCTGCCACAGGTAATATTTTGAGCTTTGCCTATAGTTTATAACACTTTCAACCGGTAGTGCATTTAGAAAATGAGTCTCATTCATTGTTTTGGTTAAAGCCATTATAATGAGTCAAATTTGCAACCGTCAGCTAAAGCTAGACGGCAATGAAACTCATCAAATTCATTGCCGTTGGATTATTCGCCTTCGGCTCATGAATTTGCTTTGCTAAGTTTATCCAACGGATGATAATAAAATACTATTAAGGCTTTAGCCAAATTTCAATTTAGAGGTTTTTCTCCAAATGCATTACAGATTCTTTTAGAAAAATTTCTCTTTTACACAATTGTAGTTTGATTGTTGGCGAATTTGTACCTTAGTGATTAATGGGTTATAGGAATAATCATTTATTAAGATTATATTTGTCTAACTAAATACAAAGCAATTGCTTGGAAACAATATCATTTCTAATTCTTCAAAAATGAAAAATCTTATTTTATCCATTGCATTCCTGTTATCAACAGGTTTGTCTTTCGCGCAAAACGCGGTCAACTATGACGAATCGAAAGTTCCCAATTTTGTGCTTCCCGATCCGCTGACCTGTAATGATGGAAAGAAGGTAACCACTGCCAAACAATGGGAAAATCAAAGACGTGCGGAAATATTGGAATTCTTTGCTTCGCAGGTTTATGGCCGTACTCCAAAAGATAAGATCAAGGTAACGTATGAGACCTTATCGGAAAACGCAAATTTCATGAATGGTAAAGCAACCAGCAAGCAAGTGAAATTTATTTTCACGAATGGTAAGAAAAAAGTCGAAGCTCTTTTATTGCTGGTGCTTCCCAATTGGCCGAAAGGAAAAGTGCCGGTATTCGTTGCCTACAATTTTCAAGGCAATCATACCACTTCCTCTGATCCTACTATTGAATATTCGTCTTCTTTTTCCGTGCTGAGAGCTCCCGGACATCCCGATTGGGTGCGTGGAAACCAATCAAGCCGTTGGAGCTATGACCAAATTATCGACCGTGGTTATGGTGTTGCAACCATGTTTTACGAAGACATATACCCCGATCAACCGGGTATGGAGGAACGCAGCATTGTTTCGTTATTTACGGGTTTTAACCCTGATGTGAAAAGACCTGACCAATGGCAAGCAATAGGCGCATGGGCGTGGGGTTTAAGCCGCATTGCAGATTATCTTGAAAGTCAAAAATGGGTCGATATGAATAAGCTCATCGTCATGGGGCATTCCCGGCATGGGAAAGCTGCCCTTTGGGCCGGAGCACAGGATAAGCGATTCAAAATTGTTATTGCCAACGAGTCGGGTTGCGGCGGTGCGGCATTGTCCAAACGGGTATTCGGCGAAACCATTGCCCGTATCACCGGCACTTTTCCGCATTGGTTTTGTCCGGATTTCAACCGGTATGCCAACAATGAGGCCAGTTTGCCTTTTGATCAGCATGAACTCATCGCTTTGATGGCTCCGCGTTATGTGTATATTTCCAGTGCAGTGGAAGATACTTGGGCTGACCCAAAAGGAGAATTTCTTGGGGGATATTATGTCACGCCCGTATATGAGTTGTATGGGCTTAAAGGGCTTGGTACCAATGTGCAACCACCTGTCCACCAACCCATCATGAACGATGTGGGATACCACATCAGGGAAGGGATACATGATGTGACCGATTACGATTGGACTTGTTTTATAGATTTTGCAGATAAACATTTTGGTAAGACGAAATAACAGGCAATGAAGAAAATTCATATTTTTTGTCTTGTTCTATGTATTGCTTGCGTTAAATCGCCGGCACAGACAAATGTTAATTTCCAACCGGAAGACCAACGCATCTTTGACCGTTTTTTGCAATATGCTGATCAGAAAAATTTATCAGATCAGCCGGTTTCTTCAAGTATTATAAATATTGCCAAGTTCTTCACCAATACTCCATACGTTGGTGGAACGCTCGAAGGGGATTCTGTCGAGCGTTTGAGGGTTAATTTACGGGAGTTGGACTGTACCACTTTGGTAGAAAATGTGTTAGCATTACATTTACTGCTCCAAAGTACCGATCGCTCATTCGATCATTTTTGCCAAATTCTTCAGAATATCCGCTACCGGGATGGGAAAATGGATGGGTACCTTTCCCGGTTGCACTATACCAGCGAATGGTTGGAGAACAACAAAACCAAAATACCTTTTGAAATTCTGAATTTGCCGGGTGGACAAAAATTTTCGCCCAACGTATCTTATATGTCTACCCATTGCAGCCTATATCCGGCATTAAAAGCACATCCTGACTGGTGCGTTGACATTGCACAAACGGAAGCCGATGTTAACCGGCTCAGTTTTTCATATCTTCCGAAAAATTTGGTGAATAGTGCGACTAAGGAAATACAAAACGGCGATTTAATTGCCATTACAACACATATTCAGGGTTTGGATGTCGCCCATATGGGATTTGCCGTTGTACAAAAGGGGAAAGTATATTTGTTGCATGCATCGTCGGATGCCAAAAAAGTGATCATCAGCACGGAAACGTTGCATGGCTATTTAGCCAACCGGAAAAACCACTCAGGGATTATTGTTGCGCGAATTGAGAAATGATATGGAGATGCATCAAAAAGTTCTTTTCGATTCGTCATTGCGAGCGATAGCGAAGCAATCTTTTGTAATTATGGATTGTTTCGGCGCAAACACCTCGCAATGACGTTCATTATCGACTTTCGATATATCTTCTTTTGCCTCTCAAAAGTTTTTTATTGATCATTAAAAATAAGCAGTTAATCAAAAACTTAACCGTCTTATCAAAATATACAAAAAATTGTACGTTTTGATAAAGATAAATACATAACCTGCTATAACTTTGCGATTAATAAAACAAACGCTTTTTGATACTTAATATTATTTTTTCATTGCAAACGACTTAGCTTTTAATTGCTATAACAGGTACATTTTAAGATATTTACAGGTATAAACCATTATTATATGAAAACAAATCGACGCTTTTTATTTTTTACTTGCAGTCTAATTTTCTTCTTGGGCATCAATGTATGTCATGTTCAGGCACAGTTTTCCGGAGGAGATGGTAGTGTGGCTACTCCTTACCTGATCGGTAATATTGGTGACTTGAAAACCTTTCGGGACAATGTCAATAGTGGCCTCAGTAGTTATGCCGGTAAATACTTCAAATTAATGGCCGATATCGATTTGAATAATGAATCATGGACGCCTATTGGCTATGCGAAGTATAGTGTATCTGAAATGCACCCTTTTTCGGGTTCTTTTGATGGAAACGGCAAGACTATATCAAACTTTCTTATTTCCGGTGATTGGAATTGTATTGGGTTCTTCGGATATATTGAAGCTGGTTCTACCTTATCAGGTTATATCAAAAACTTACACTTACGGAACGGAGAGATACGAGCTACCCCCACTGGTACTTCCGATATAGGTTCTATTGTCGGGCGGGTAGAATATGGTTATAGTACCAATGACCCAGGGGCTATGTACACGATTGAAGGATGTACGAGTAATGTACTTGTTATTTGTAACTACAGCGGTTGGGATGAAGTCTGTGTCGGTGGAATTTGCGGTAGGGCTATAGGCGGTAGAAACTATTCAATGGGACCAGGCTACGGAGCAGTGATCATCAATAAATGTGTATATGCCGGCTCTGTTACGGGAGGGATGTTGGTTGGTGGAATTTGCGGATATGCTGAAGCCACTGATAAAGCAACAATTACTCAATGTGTAAACAATGGGACAATTATGGGGGATGCTTATGTAGGAGGAATTTGTGGTCGGGGCGCCACTACGGGGGGGACGCCTCAACCCATAGTGACAATCAGCAATAATGCAAATAACGGTAATGTAATAAGAAATCTTGATTATTCCTATACCAGTTATCTCGGCGGGATTGTTGGACATTTGTATGCCAGCAACAATGCGGGCGTGATTGTGCATGAAACGAATTACAATTATGCACCGGTAACAGCAGAGTATGGCGCAGAAAAAGGGGGCATTGTGGGCTTCTTTGATGACTCCAATGGTGCAACGCTTACAGTGGCAAATGCTTCTTATTATTTGCAAGATATTGATATAAATGACGGATTGGATGGCGTAGGACAAAACGGAGTAGGAGGAAATGGAGGAGCATGGGCTGGCAAAATGCTACCATTAAATATAGAAGCATTTAAAAATTCCAGCAGTTTTATCGGTTGGGATTTTACCAATACATGGGAATATCGTTCCGGTATCGATGGTCGGCCTTATCCTAAAGGTGTTGACGTTGTATCAGGCGTTGCATCCGTTTATTATGTCGATGATATTGCTATGTTGAAAACTTTCCTCGATCAGTCATCAGCTATAGAAGGTAAAAAGAATATGAATCTCTTGTGGAAAGGAACCAACCCTATACCGACGGATTGGCTTACCAATGATGGGGCAGATTGGGCCGGATTGGTTGATGGGATTACATGGGAAGTTACCCCTTATGGACAACGTATACAACATATTGATTGGGGTGGTGAGTATGTCCCGGATCCGGGCATATACGTTGGGTATCTGGCTGGAACTATTGATTTGAACCAATTGGATAATTTGATAACCTTTGGTTGCAGTGACCATCAACTCACTGCATTATATGCCGCTAATCTTACCCAGTTGGTAAATTTATCTTGTACCAACAATAAGTTAACTGTATTGGAAGTACCGTTATCTGTTACCCATTTGTCATGTAATGGAAATCGGCTCACTTCACTGGATGTATCCAACTTTGGTAATTTAACCTATTTGGATTTTAGCCATAATTATCTCACTACAATAGATATGTCCAATTTTGGCAATTTGGTACATTTTGATTGTAGCTACAACAAAATTCCAATGGAAACAGCATATGACATCTATAATACAGTTCCCGGTGGATGCCTTTACGTATATATGGACCGTCAGAATCCGGATTATGGGGATCTGGCGACCAATTTATCCGTACCCATTGATCTAACTGCGATAGGCAATTTGGGTAACGGTTCACAAACACGTTTCTGGCTTGAAAAATATCATACAATTGTGACCCTTGAAGAAGGAAAGGATTTTACTACGAATGGTAATATCATTACAATTGATGAACCGGGTGATTATTATCTTTGTATGGCTAATCCATCAATTACATCGTATGATAATCTTTATTTCAATGTGGATCATGGAGAAGTGAAATTTGAGAGAATTGCACATATCCAAGTAGGGACTAAAATTACATGCACCATCACAGATGAAGCCGGAAATATACTTTCCGGCGGATTGTCTTTATATCCTGTTGTTGACGTTAGCGGACATTTGGTAGGTGGTATGCCGTGGATGACGGATGGTGTTATATACAATTTAGCCCGGCCTGGCAAATATTGGGTTCAGGGTTTTGCATGGGGCAATATGACCAATGAAAGGTATACTCCCGGATATTATAATGCTGACGATACTCCATCGCTTGTTAATTGGGAGGATGCTTTGATTGTAGAATTACCGGCTACCAATGAGCAATTACACCGGCACTTTGATATTCGTCTCTCAGAAATGCCTCCTTTGGGTCAGGAAACTACGCAAAAAATTGTGATTAATGGAGCTTTGGGAATGAATGAAGTAAGCGGCGCCGAAAAAACTTCTATCAAGGCAACCATGGCAAGGCCTGTGGCTTATGCTACAGTGATCCTTTATGGCAAGTCGAAAAGCAAAAGCGTTACCAAGTCGACATCAAGCGATCCTTACGAAGGATATGATCTCATTGCGCAAACGCAAACCGATAAAGATGGAAACTTTAAATTCGAGCAGATGTCTAAAGGCTATCAATATCTTTTGCGTGTGGAAATGCCGGGATACACTATGGAAGCATATGTCGCCCTTGATTCTGACGGCGATCAGTTATTTAATTTGTATTATATAGCCGATATGGCTTCTCAGCTAATTATAGGCGGCCTTAGCGAAAGTCCTAGTTCAGCCCATACCACAGACGTTATTCCTGTCCTGATCTATCCTAACCCGGCTACCGACATAGTTCGTATCGTTGTGGATACAGATGTTCCCTACATTGTTCGCATATTTAATGGTTTGGGGCAACAATTGATCACCGGCAACAGCGTATCTCGCGAAACAAGCCTTGATGTAAGCAAATTAAAACAGGGGATCTATTTCATCAAAATTGAATCCGGAGGAAAGACGGGAGTGTATAAATTGATGAAAAGATAAGCGCACATGATAAAATTAAGAATTAAAAATTAAGAATTAAGAGTTACCGGCAAAAGGAACAATTTAAGAAGTCAAAAACCCTATTATCAATAAATTTGATAATTTTCATTACCGTTGGATTACTCGCCTTCGGCTCATGAAATCGCTTTGCTAAGTTTATCCAACGGATGATAAATGCGGGTTCTGATTAATATTTTTGTAGTAAAATTTATTCAATATAAGAGTGCCTATTGATATACAAAATCTACTTAAAACATGAAAAACATTTTATCTTATCTCAGTTTAGTAATTATTTTACTATGCATTGACTTTAGCGTTTCGGCTCAAACAACTTATTTTGTAAGCCCTACAGGAAATGATGCAAACAATGGTAAAAGTTGGGCTGGTGCTGTGGCAAGCATACAGGTGGCAGTTGATTATGCAGGTGCAGATAATCCTAAGGGCCAGGTTTTTGTGAAACAGGGAACATATCCGGTTACGTCATCAGTTAACATGGTTGAGGGCGTGAATGTATATGGCGGGTTTGACGGTAACGAAACTTCATTATCCGAGAGGCCAATCCTCCAATATGGATATAGAACCGATGGCGGCGCTTCAGAAATTAGCGCCGGCGCTACTATGGCTAATCCTTATCGGGTACTCGACCAACCTTCCGCTTTTTCTTCCACTCCTACAACTTGGGATGGTTTTGTAATGAGCGGTGGCCACATCCGGGGTGGTTCAGGAGCTGGAGGCGTATGGCTTTATGAAGGAGGGACACTTAGCAATAGTACTATTCAAAACAACCAAGCATCCAGCAGCAGCGGTGGCGGTGGCGCCAGAGGTGGTGGTATTTATATGATTGGCGGTACTTTGAACGATTGTATGGTCACTGGCAATCGCGCTGAAAATGGCGGTGGCGGTGTCTATTTAATTGGCGGCGCTTTAAATCGTTGTATCATTAGTGATAATATATGTGGTGATGGCGGTGGTGTGAGTATTGCATCGAACAGTACTTTACATAACTGCATTATTCGTAATAATAAAAGTTCCGGTACTGGCGGTGGCGTTTATTGTAATAGTGGTGACGCCTTGCTTATGAACTGCTTGATTCATAATAATAAATCCGACCAAAATGGCGGAGGAATATCTGTTGGTACCGCAACTGGAAATATAGTCAATTGCACCATTACCAACAATATGGCCGGTACTTATGGTGGCGGAGCTTCTTTGAATAATGGGGTTTTGCTTTACAATTCTATCGTATGGGGAAATGATGATCAAGACCATACCGGCAGCGAACAAATTCATGATTCCGGAAGTCCACTTTCTGTTGCATATTGTGCCATACAAGGCAGATATGCCGGTGCAGATAACATCTATCTGGAAGCCGCTAATACCGGTAACGAAACAGGCAAACATTATCCTTTTTTTGCCAATCCGACCAATTTCACAGGAATTGCTTCTTCGACCGAACAAACGGATCAATTGGCCTATGCGGACTGGAGCATTACCTATTCTTCAGCATGTAAAGATGCAGGTGATCCTTTAACAACAGGATTGCTCAGCGCCGATTTGGCGGGAAATCCTCGTATCTGCAATAGTATTGTAGACATAGGAGCCTATGAGTTCCAGACCTATCTGATCAAGGGGCTTGTGAAGGATACACTTAATAATCCGGTCAATAATGCCGTGGTATATATCTTCCCTATCGAATCTAAAGGCGAAATAATTCCTACGCTTGCAACGATCAATGGAAATTCATATACGGCAACAGTCCCTGCAGAATATTATATTATCCAAGCTACAGCGCCGGGCTATCAAGTCGGATATTATAATGATTCAACTATATCTTCTCCTGTAGATTGGAAAGGAGCCACTATCGTTAATTCGTCCGGCGAATATACCATACGCCTCATACATATAGAAACTCCTGCCGGAAATCTCGGTGTCGAAAAGATAACTGTTAAAGGGATAGTGCAGGACGATGGAATCAAGAGTTTGTCTACAATAAAAGCGGTAATGGCACGTCCTGTAGCTTATGCAACTGTTGTTCTTTATGGCAAATCGAAATCGAAGTCCGCTGCAAATGGGCAAAATGTAAATGATAATGATCCATATGCCGGCTATAAAATTATGGCACAAACACAAACCGATGATCAGGGCAATTTCTTATTTGATCCGATGCCTAAAGATTATGATTACTTGATCAAGGTAGAACTTCCGGGTTACACAATGGAAGCTCCCATTGCCATCAATCCCAATGAAGCCAATAACCTTTATGAAGTGTCGTGCTTGGCCAATACAGATACACATATGATCAATGGACAGGTAACGGGAACTACTTCGGCCCGTACGATTGATGCTGTTTCCGTGCAGCTTTATCCCAATCCGGCCGTTGATGTGGTGCGCATTATTGTCGATACAGACATGCCTTATATGATCCGTGTTTTTAACACCATAGGGCAACAATTGATGGTTATGAACGGAATGTCTCGCGAATCAAATTTCGATATAAGTATATTACAACCAGGCATCTATTTTGTCAGAATAGAAGCTGGAGGGAAAATGGGAACATATAAGTTGATAAAAAAATAGATACAAGCCGTATCCGAGATAAGAATCATATAAACAGATAGTTATTTTGATATAAATTAAACCTAACAGGTATCATTTTCCTGTTAGGTTTATGATACAGATTTCTAACGCTATTTCCAGAAAAACAACATATTAATTGGTCATAGACTATGTAATTGTTTTGATGTCAAGTTCATAATTCGTCACAAAAATTTATGGTAATGATGCAAAAAAAGGTTGGTGATTTTTAGAAAAATAATTGATAATATTGGATCGTAAAGATGAAGAGGACGTGGGCACTGCTGAGGAGCAACCCACCAGCAATAATCTTTACGGATAAACGGCAAAAGGAGCGATC
>JAVBPN010000255.1:0-10143 GCA_031549585.1 Bacteroidales bacterium | reverse complement strand
GATCGCTCCTTTTGCCGTTTATCCGTAAAGATTATTGCTGGTGGGTTGCTCCTCAGCAGTGCCCACGTCCTCTTCATCTTTACGATCCAATATTATCAATTATTTTTCTAAAAATCACCAACCTTTTTTTGCATCATTACCTCAAAAACGACTAAAGAGGACTACTTTAATTCCTGTATTTGATATCCTGATGGGATGCTGAAATTAATAGATTGAGGTTGATCAAATAATATTTCCTGATAAGTTGTATTGATTTGGATATTGCTTCCACCGCCGGAAGCTGATATATCCAGAACGGTTGGCAGCAAAAACTGTTGAAATTGTTGGTATTGACCATACGTCGCCTTAAATCCGGTTTGCTGTTTGTATGAAGTAATACTTTCTGTAGTAGAATTTTCCGGATTGAATTTCATTTCCAGTGTACTTCGATTACTGCCCAATACCATCACTTGGCTTGTTTGTCCGGAGGTAACACGAAATCCTAATTTTTCTTTGTAAGCTTCTTCACATCGGTCGGCGGTGAACAATAAGAACAATATTTCCGGATTGATTGGATAACCGGTCAGATTGCTTAAATATTGATTATTCCCTTTAAAACAAATGCGATCCCATCGGTTGATGATGGCAAAAGAATCATGGTATATCACACCACGAACCATTTCAACGCCCATAACAGTTCCCCTAAAATAGAATACGCTGTCAGGACGAATATAGATACTACCATTGAGTTGATATGACTTGTTCCCATCTTTGATGCTCAATTTACAATGTGGAATGGTGATACTTTCAATTGGATAGCAAGAAGAATAGAGCATACCGGTTTCCGTAGTTACCGGTTTATGTGTACGACAAGCGATAAACCCAGCAGAGAGGCACAATAGCAAAAAAATATTTTTTGGCTTTAATAACATGTGGCCTATCGAATTAAACGGTTTTTTAATGATTATTCTACATACTATACCGTATGGTATGTTGTTTTAAATTCCTTTATACAAGCAGCTTTATATTTTATTTCTTGTGATTTTCTAAAATCGATTTCATCTTTTGTTCTACCGGTTCTTCCGAATTATTCAATTCAAGGGCATATTTGCAAACATGATAGGCTTCGTCGGTTTGTCCAGACACGGTTAAAAGCTCACACATGTGGTCTATAATTTCAGGATTGTCCGCACCTCCATGATCCATCGCTTTTTTTATCGCAGCAATCGCTTCATCTATCCGTCCGAGCTTATATAATACCCAACCATATGTATCGAGATATGTGCTGCTATTGGGTTCTTTGGCAATACAACGTTTGATATATTTTTCAGCCAAGTCAAGTTTTTCGTTCCGAAGTGACAGATAATAACTATAGTTATTCAGCACCATGACATTGTTTGGGTCTAACGACAACGCTTTTTCATAAACAAAATCCGAATCGCTATATCTTTTTTCTGCATTATAAGCCTCACCCAACATGGCATACGATTGTATTTCGACCTCTTTATTGTAATCTTTTTCTTTTCTAAGCTGTTCCAAAGTGGTCAGATAAGCAACAATTGCTTCATCATGTTTGTCTAGCATAGAAGCCGACAGTCCATGGAAAAATCGAAACATATAATTATCGGCAAAAAATTCCAATGCTTTGCCTGTCTTTTCATAAAGTGTTTCGTAATCTTGTAAAAAATAGAGCAGATCAAATAACCGTTCCCACAAATACGAATTGGTTTGTATCCTGTCTGTGACATACAACAAAGCATTCTTTGCTTCTTCGAAATTCTTTTCGTGAATATTACGGTCGGCATCCAGCAAACGAACCCTAATATTGTCGGGATGCATCTCAAAAAGCATTTTACTTAACTGATCCAGCTCCTGAGTATGTTTTCCGAAAAAGACAGAGTCTGACGAAAGGGATAAAAATAAATCTACTTTTAGATCCGGATCAATGGTCTTTATTCCATACATGCGTTGGGTTTCTTCCATTGCTTTTGCATCGTTTCCATATTCCTTATAAAATTCAATCATTGAAACATACCCCAATGCATTTTCCGGATCAACCTGCAACAGTTTGGTATAATAGGATTGTGCTTCTTGCTCCTTCCCAATAGCGCTGTACAATTCAGCCAAAAGCCCATAGAAAATAAGTTCGTCCGGATAAATTTCGACGCTTTTTTTCAATACTTTTTCGACGGCTTTTTCGTCATGTTTTTTCAGGTAAATTTGATATTGAGCAATGGCCACCTCTTCTGTAAAACCGGTTATTCGTTCTACATACTTCAATTGCTTCAAAGCCTTTTTGTATTGGTTGTTTTCCAAATACAATATCGATAAATTGGAATGCAGCTCAACGTTATTTGGTTGCTGGTCGATTAATTTGCGATAGGCAATAATTGCACTGTCAGTTTCATGTCTGATAACATATAAATTGGCCAACTGGGTTAGATACCAAGTATTATTAGGATCGTAACGATTTGCCAACCGGGCATTTTTTAAGGCATTTTCTTGATCGTCGACAGCAACATATATTTCTGCCAATTGAAAATAAGCGGCAGCATCATAAGGATTGGCTTCAACACACCAAGTTAACTTGCTGGCGGCATCGGGTAAATTACCAAGCAACTTCAATTTAGTTGCTTCCATGAAATTAAATTCGTATTCTAACTGTTGCTCTTCTGTAAATTGTACAGGAGTAAAAGCTTGTTGATGCAACTTCTTGGATGAAGAGCAAGAAACAACTAACCAGCACAATATGGGAATTATCAAGAATTTATTCATTCATAAACAATTTTCTTTTCCAATAAAGTTGGTCACTTTTATCGGAAAAATATTGCCTTTTAATGAGGATTTCAAAATTTACCGGGTTTAATATCACATTTTAATGTTTCCCCGTATGCCCGAAACCGCCGCTTCCGCGTTCTGTTTCATCCAACGTGTCGCAAGGCGACCATTCAACTGTTTCATGGCGAGCAACCACCATTTGCGCAATCCGTTCGCCGTCGTTAATAACAAAATCCTCTTGAGAAAGATTAACAAGAATGATGCCTATTTCTCCGCGATAATCGGCATCAATCGTTCCGGGTGTATTGAGCAATGTAATCCCTTTCTTTAAAGCAAGCCCGCTGCGTGGACGTATTTGAGCTTCATATCCTTGAGGAAGTGAGATATACAATCCGGTTGGGACTAAAGCCCTTTCTCCAGGACGAAGCACCTTAGGTTCATCCAAGTTGGCGCGTAAATCCATTCCCGCTGAAAGAGGCGTACTATAACTGGGTAAGGGATGTTTTGATTGATTAACTATTTTTATATTCACGATTTTCCTGATCTTTGAGATTATATGGATGGAGTGAATTGCCGCAAGAACCGGACATCATTTTCAAAATACATGCGAATGTCTTTAACTTCAAACTTCAAGAGTGCTATGCGTTCAATTCCCATTCCAAAGGCAAACCCCGAATATTTTTTTGAATCAATGCCGCAATTATCCAGCACGTTGGGGTCTACCATGCCGCATCCCATGATTTCAAGCCATCCGGTATGTTTACAAAGGTTACATCCTTTCCCACCGCATGTACATGAAACATCCATTTCTGCCGAAGGCTCTGTGAATGGAAAAAATGACGGACGAAGCCTGATTTGTGTTTTTTCGCCAAACATTTCTTTCGCGAAGAACATCAGCGTTTGCTTTAGATCAACGAATGAAACGTTTTCAGCAACATATAATCCTTCTACTTGATGAAAAATACAATGCGATCGTGCTGATATAGCCTCATTACGGAATACACGGCCCGGCATAATCATCCGGATAGGGGGCTTTGTTGTCTCCATAACACGTACTTGCACCGATGATGTGTGTGTACGTAAAAGAATATCAGGATCTTTGGTGATAAAAAATGTATCTTGCATATCCCTTGCCGGATGCTCTTTCGGGAAGTTTAATGCTGAAAAGACATGCCAATCATCTTCGATTTCAGGTCCTTCTGCAATGGTAAAGCCCAAGCGGTTGAATATGCTGCAAATCTCATTACGCGTGATGGATATTGGATGACGTGATCCAAGCGGAATAGAATCGCCCGGCCGGGTAAGATCATTGGCGGAATCTGCGGAAGAACGAGTTTCCAACATATCCTTATATCGGTCGAATGTTTCACCCAACAGATTTTTCAGCTCATTCAGCTTTTGTCCGATTTCCCGTTTTTGTTCCCCTGTAATGGTCTTGAACTCGTCGAATAAATCGTTGAGTTGCCCCTTTTTACTTAGGTATTTTAAACGAAAATCTTCCAGCTCCGCCTGTGTACCGGCTTTGAACTTTGTTGTCTCCTCCTTGATCTGATTAATCTTGTCAAGCATATTCATTTTTGATCATCCAAAATTAAAAAAACAAATGTACATGAATTTTGCCAAATAATCGTATTGGTGTAATTGTTGATACTTTTTTATCAATAACTATTCGTCATTTATGAATCCTTTGATATTCATAACAAAAAGCTTACCTTTGTTTTTATAAAAGCAGATCCAAATTAAAAAACGACTCATTAGCCCGAAAAAATATGAATCCGATCAAATTCCTATCCGTACTATTATTTTCATGCACCTGCTACATTTTATCTGCCCAAGATATTCCCAATGCTAAATTTCCTTATGATCCGGCTCGAGAACCCGTTCCAGAAGGGAGAAAGGGGGAAGTTATACAGCGAAGTTTTGCCCATTCGGCAATATACCCGGGAACAAAACGTAATTATTGGATTTATATTCCGGCAGTTTATGTTTCCGACAAGCCGGCATGCTTGTTTGTAGCTATGGATGGGATATCGTTTGATGCTCCGACCGTATTTGATAATTTGATTAATACAGGTGAAATGCCAGTGACTATTGGTGTTTTTGTTTCATCGGGGACAGTGTATAATGACCAAAATGAAGTAATCCGCTTTAACCGAAGCAATGAATTTGATAAAACTGACGATACGTTTGTTCGTTTTTTAATTGAAGAATTACTTCCTGAAGTGGAAAAACAAAAAACATCGAATGGTCGTGAGATTAGAGTTTCCAAAGATCCAAATGACAGGATGATATCTGGAAACAGTAGTGGTGCTATATGCGCTTTCACTGCTGCTTGGCAAAGACCCGATGTTTTTAGCCGGGTGTTTAGCTCCATTGGTACTTACGTGCCTATGCGTGGTGGTAACGAATATCCCGCACTTATTCGTAAAACAGAACCTAAGCCAATACGCATCTTTCTACAAGACGGAAGTAAAGATACGTGGAATCCGCTATTTGGAAGTTGGTATGATGCCAATTTAAACATGGAATCGGCATTGAGTTTTGCCGGTTATGAAATGAAACACGATTGGGGGACGGGCGGACATGACGGAGTTCATGCCAATGCGATATTTCCCGATGTGATGCGCTGGTTGTGGAAAGGCTGGCCGCGTAGAGTAGAAGGCGGTGTTTCCAAAAACAGTACATTAGAACATATTCTTGACAATGAAGCGAAATGGGAAGAAGTTGAAATTCCTGTTACTTTGCAAGGCTCTTTAATCTCCAATGCCCAAGGAAAAATTTTTGCTTGTGGGACGGACGGAATAATCTATTCTTTAACTAACAGTACAAAATGGGAAAAAGTTGTCAAAATGTCCACGCAAGAGGTATTATTGGCATGTTCTGGACAACAATTATATAGCACAGATGGAAAAGGAAACATCAATGTATACGAAAACGGGAAGAAACGAACAATAGTCCGCAATTTAAATGGCGTGGAAGGTATTGTTGCAACCTATGCCGGTAAAATTTATGCGGCTCAACGATTATCCGGAGATGAAAGAGCTATTTGGCTGATTGATGAAAAAGGCAACAAAAGCCTTGTGGATAAAACCAAATACGGCGGTGGCCAAATAACTTTATTTCCTAATCATCAAATGCTTGTGAGCAGCGAAGAAAATTCTCATTGGCTGTATAATTATACGATTAACGAGAATGCAACGTTATCAAATGGACAACGTTGGTATTGGCTGCACAACAGTGATAATTACGATTTCGAAGAACGGTACAATATGTCTTTTGATGCAGAAGGAAACTTATATGTAGCAACCACTATGGGCGTGCAAGTTTGTGACCACAACGGACGTGTAAGGGCTATTTTAACATTGCCTTCGGGATGTATTTCGTCTCTTTGCTTTGGTGGAGAAAATATGGATCAGCTTTATGTTTTTTCGAAAAATAAATTGTACCGGAGAAAATTAAAAATCAAAGGATATACTCCTGATATGATACCCATTAAAGTTCAATCGCAAGGGGCTGGATGATAATCCAATAGAAAAATTCGAACACTTTATGTTTATAAGGAAGAGAAAGTGTCATAAATATTCTCGATTATTGAATAAATGATCATTCACGTAAACGATATTGATGTACATGTTGAAATCTCCGGACAAGGAGATACTTTGATTCTTTTGCATGGAAACGGGGAGGATTTGGAAGTTTTTCAACAGCAGATAGCTTATTTCTCAAAGTTTTTTTGCGTCATAGCTATAGATACACGTGCACATGGCTTGTCACAAAGAGGTACGGCTCCACTTGATTTTTGGACTTTTGCCCGTGACGTAGTTGCCGTTATGGATTATTTTGGATTGCAACAAGCGCATTTATTGGGATTTTCCGATGGAGGCAATACCGTATTGCATGTTGCCCTTATTGCTCCTGAAAGGGTTTCGTCGTTGGTATTGGTAGGAGCAAATTTGTTCCCCAAAGGAATGAAAAGCTGGATTTTGTTTCTCATGAAAGCCAACTATATTTGGTTACAAATACAATCGCTTTTCAGTAAGAAAATGCAGCAAAAGAAAGAGATATGGTCATTAATGCTGAAACATCCACATTTGGATTTTGAGCAAATCTCGAAAATTCATCACCCAACTTTAGTTATGGCTGGAGAATATGATATGATTCAAATAAAACATACTCTATGTATAGCCCAAGCCATACCTTCTGCAACACTCGAAATTGTTCCCGAAACAAATCATTTTTTATTATTTGAAAAACCGGATGAAAGTAACCAAATCATTTATGATTTTTACAGAAAAATTAAAAAGTAATTGGGAAACAACGTTTCTGTAAAAACCAGAGCATAATGGCTATAGGGCGGTAAAGAAATATTCTTATTTTTGCAAAAAGAAAAATTAGTAATTATGGAAAATATGTTTGATTGGGCGAATCTGCCGTTTGGGTATCAAAAAACAGATTACAATATCCGGTGCTATTACAAAAATGGGAAATGGGGCGAACTTGAAGTAAGCTCATCCGAATATATCATGCTTCATATGGCTGCAACTTCCTTGCATTATGGGCAAGAAGTTTTTGAAGGGTTAAAAGCATATCGCGGTAAAGACGGAAAAGTAAGGCTTTTCCGCTGTCAAGACAATGCCCGTCGAATGATAGATTCCGGCACATACATCCAAATGGAAGCGCCACCCGTTGATTTATTCACTGCAGCCGTCAAAACAGCGGTGCGCCTTAACGAACGGTTTGTTCCACCCTATGAATCAGGAGCTACGCTATATGTGCGTCCATTATTGATCGGTTCGGGCGCTGAAGTTGGTGTTAAACCGTCGAAAGAATACTTATTTATGGTATTTGTTACTCCGGTTGGACCTTATTTCAAGACAGGCTTTAAACCCGTTGATGTGATGATCACTCGCGATAGCGATCGTGCTGCTCCACTTGGAACAGGACATATCAAAGTTGGAGGCAATTATGCAGCGAGTTTGCCCGGAGCAGCCGAAGCACATCGGATGGGATATTCCACTTGCTTGTATTTGGATGCTAAAGAAAAGAAATACATCGACGAATGCGGCCCTGCCAATTTCTTCGGCATTAAAAATAATACCTATGTGACGCCTGCTTCTCACAGTATATTGCCGTCTATCACCAACAGTAGCTTGATTACTTTGGTTAAAGAAATGGGATTGACTGTAGAACGTCGTCCAATAGAACTCAGTGAGTTAGAGACGTTTGAAGAAGTCGGAGAATGCGGAACAGCTGCCGTGATCACCCCAGTTGGAAAGATTTTTGACCCTCAAACCAATAAAATATATACCTATTGTAACGGTGAGGCCGGTCCGGTCAGCACCAAGTTATACCAACAATTGAGAGGGATACAATACGGCGACATTGTCGATAAACATGGCTGGGTAGAAAGTCTGTAAATTGAAAGTGAAAAATGAATAATTGAAAATGGGGGGGGCTGAATTACAAATTCAGCCCAACGCTAATATTTGTATTACCGATAAGTAATGGTTGAGCGGAATTTGCAATTCCGCTTAAAAGTAAGTTTAGACAGTTTTTAACTTTATGATACAAATGGTGGCTTGACCACTTTGGCTTGCAGCCGTTTTTCACGAATATTGACAAACACAATCGTTTCAGGTTGTGCAAACTCTGTTGACACATAGCCCAATCCGATACCAATTTTCAGGCAAGGAGACATCGTACCGGATGTAATATGCCCAATGGGTTTTCCATTGGCGTCAGATAGTTCATAGCCATGACGGGGAATGCCTTTGTCGATCATTTCCAAACCAACCAATTTGCGCGAAACTCCATTGGTTTTTTGCTGTTGCAGCAATGCTTTATCTATGAAATCTTTTCCGTCAACAAATTTGGTGATCCAACCCAATCCTGCTTCAATGGGAGATGTGGTATCGTCGATATCATTGCCATAGAGGCAAAAACCTTTTTCGAGGCGCAATGTATCACGTGCAGCCAAACCAACCGGAATGATTCCTTCCGGGACACCTGCTTCAAACAATGCATTCCATATTTTTAACCCGTCTTCGTTGTAAAAATACAATTCAAAACCACCTGATCCCGTGTATCCGGTAGCAGAAATAATTACGTTAGATACTCCAGCCAATTCACCTACGACAAAAGAATAATACGGAATCTCTTTCAGGTTTATGGAAGTCAGTTTTTGTAATACATCAATGGCTTTAGGCCCTTGAACTGCCAATTGCGATATTTTGTCGGATGCATTTTCCAATTCTGCACCTACTTGATTGTTTGATTGCATCCATTGCCAATCTTTTTCAATATTGGCCGCATTGACTACTAGCAAATATTTCCGGTCATCGTATTCATATACAAGAATATCATCAACAATTCCACCTTTTCCATTGGGCATACAGGTATATTGTGCTTTACCGGGCTTCAGCACCGATGCATCATTGGTTGTTATGTGTTGGATAAACGCCAACGCCTTATCTCCTTTAACCCAGATTTCACCCATGTGCGACACATCAAATACGCCCACACCATTGCGAACGGTTAAATGCTCGTGATTGATGCCCGAATATTCAATCGGCATATTGTATCCTGCAAAGGGCAACATTTTCGCCCCAAGTTTTTGATGGATTGATTCAAAAATAGTACCTTTCATATACAAGTATTTTTATTCTATCATAATTCAAACCGGTCGCCTAATTTAGGAATTGCAACATCTGCAAAACCGGCATCAAGTAGTTTTAAGCGAAACGTATCCTGTACCTTCTTTTCTCCATGCACCAAGAAAAGCTTTTTAACATCTTTGGCGTTCTGACAACCCAGATAACGCAGCATTTCTTTATAATCGGCATGTGCCGAATATGATTCTATTTTGCGTACTTCTGCCCTGACGTCATACATGTTGCCGTATATAGAAACCTGTTTGTCGCCACGTAATATTTTTGCACCCAACGTTGGTGGAGCGCAATATCCAACTGCCAATATGGTATTTTTAGGATCTGAGATATTGTGTATCAAATGATGCTTTATCCGTCCGGCTTCCATCATGCCCGATGCAGAGATAATCACCGCTGGTTTTTTAGAAAAGTTGAGCTGTTTGGATTCTTCTTTTGATTGCACGTAACGTAGTTTGTCGAAACCAAACGGATCAGGGTCGGACATCATGTATTGCAATATATCCTCATTGAAACACTCAGGATGTAACTTGAAAATCTCCGTAGATGATATGGCCAACGGGCTATCGACGAATACATGTAAATCAGGAAGTAAATTCTTGTTCCGTAATTGGTCGAAAGCAAATACGATTTCCTGACATCTACCAATCGCAAAAGCCGGAATGATTAGTTTCCCTTTTTTCTGGACACAGGTATGAACTACTATTTCCAATAAATCTTG
>JAVBPN010000311.1:0-7325 GCA_031549585.1 Bacteroidales bacterium | reverse complement strand
CCAAAGAGATGCGACACAACATTTCACTTCTGGAAGTACAACTGAAAAAGGATAATTTTTAGCAAACCGTTAAACAGGGTATAAGTGATAGCGGGATTTTATTTAACGCCAGCCCGGAATCTTATGAAATAAGTTAGTCCTAACAAGTATTGTTTTCTTGTTGGGACTGGGATTTAAAGAACACATAGGCATATGATCAGCAATGCAAAACGTCATGATTGCCTGTTTGATGAAAATAACCGAGTACCCACCCAACCGCACGACATATTCGGCTAAATGCGAGGTGCAATTGCGCCAATGTAAGATGCAATTGTGCAGATGTAAGATATAATTGCGTCAATGTAAGATACGATTGCGTGAATGTAACATGCAATTGTGTCAGTGCAAGATGCAATTGTGTCAGTGCAAGATTAAAATGTGCGGATGTAAGGTTCAAATGTGTGGATGTAAGACGCAATTGCGTCAATGTAAGATACGATTGTGCAGATGTAAGATACGACTGTGCGAATGTAAAATATAAATATATGAAAACTTGTTTTCACATTCAACAAAAAGATGTAACTTGCATGCAACAAAAATTGTATCAATTTAACGTTTGATCTGACCGGAAAACTATCAATATCAAATAATAATCATTAATAACCATTAATTAAACACTAAGAATTATGACCGACAGACAAAATGAAAAACTGAACATGCTCCAGACAACATTGAAATTTTTACGCGATCATGCGGAAGTGTATGCTGGTATCTCCGCCTTTGTACGTGGCGTTGATGAGTTGGAGAATTGTATAGCCGATACTAAGCTCACTGTAGGGCAGCAATCGGGTGTTGCCGTGAAAGGAACCACTGCACAAAAAGGTAACGCCGAAGATGTATTGGTACAGGCCTGCCTTACGGTAGCCGGATCGTTGTATGTATATGCTTTCGAGAAGAAAAACACTGCACTGATGGAAAAGGCCTCGATCAACAAGAATATGCTCTACAGGGCGCATGGCAATCAAACCTTAACAATGGCTAAAAACATTGCTAAGGAAGCCACTAAATTGGCCACCGAATTGGCTGACTACGGAATTTCCAACACCGACCGCGAAGCCTTAGACGCTGCCATTGCCGGATACGAAGCCCTGATTGTATCGCCACGCTCGGCCATCAACGAGCGTAAGCAACACACCGGCAACCTGGCACAATTGTTGGCCGCTACCGACTCGGTGCTTTACGACAAATTAGACAAGCTGGTAACCCGCTTTAAGGAAACCAACCCCGCATTCTACAACGGCTACAAGAACGCCCGCAGTATCAACGACAGCTACGTACGCCACCGCAACAAAGGAAACGGCAACAGCGGCGAGAGCCCCGCTCCCGAAACCAAATAAAGCCAAAAGATCAAAGCGGCCGAGTAAAATCCGGCCGCTTTGGTTGTTAATTAACAAAGGTTTTATAGAAGCTATAATCGAGTGGGGGGGTAATGCAAAGCGTCAACTTAATTCTGACAGTTTTTGAAATCTGAAACAAAAAAATGATAATTACACAATAAAATTAACACTTTAACATAAGACTTATGAATAAATACAATGATTTAGCAAACTCAATAGATAAAATTTGCGCAGAAGCACCTGCTGAAAATAGAAGGTATTACCCAAATTCAAATAATGAAGACTGCGTTATTCACGCACGTTCGAGAGGTTTTATTCACTTGTATTTGAAAGTAAAATTTGGGATAATTGATTTTTTGGAAAGAGAAAATTATATTACAGACGATACGGATGATGGAGGTATTGATGGTTATTACATTGATAGAGAAAATAAAAAATTGTATTTTATTCAATCAAAATTTCGAGCAAATGAAAATAATTTTGAAAAAAAGAAATAACTCTTGAAGAAATTTTGGCTATGGATATAACAAGAATTATGGATGGAAAAACTTGTTATGAAAGCGGGACAACCTATAATAGTAAAATTCAAAAATTGATACGTGATTTGCAAGAAATCTCTGATATGCCACGATATAAAATAAAAGTTATTTTACTAGCCAACATAAAAAATTCACTACAAAATAGCATTAAAAGAATACTTAATTATGATCCTGAGATTTATAATTTTGAAAAGTGTTATAATGAACTTGTGTTTCCTCTTGTTTTGGGAACATATTATAATGTATCAGAATTAAAAATAACGATTAATCTTGATAGTGTGAATACAGGACATAGAATTGATTATAATGTAAAAACTCAATATGATGAATGTAATGTAAATGCTTTTTTTGTACCTACTCTTGAAATTGCAAAAATACTTTCAAAATATAAAAATTCTATTCTTAGGTATAATCCAAGAAGTTATTTAGATTTACAAGCAGGAAGTATAAATGCTGAAATTGCAAAATCTATAAGAGATATTTCAACTAATGAATTTGCGTTATTCAATAATGGAATTACAATGCTTTCTGATAATACAAATCATAGTGATAAAGTAGGGAAAAAGAATAAAGCAGAAGTTATTGTTACGAATCCACAAATTATTAATGGAGGACAAACAGCATACACACTTAGTAGAGTTTATGATGATTGTATTTCACAGAAAAAACCATTGGATATTTTTGAAAACAAGGAAGTTTTATTAAAAATCATAACTTTTGATGAGTATGAGCACACTTCAGAATCAAAATCTAATAGGCTTACTTTAATAGAAGAGATTTCAAAAGCAACAAACCAACAATCACCTGTAATTGAAGCAGATCGCAGAGCAAATGACAAAGTTCAAATAGAAATACAAGAAGCAATCTTTAAAGAATTTGGCTATTATTATGAGAGAAAAAGAGGTGAATTTGGAGATGGATTGCACCGTGGATACATAGACCGCAGCAAAATTATTGAGAGAGAACAATTTCTAAAGATTTGCTTGGCAGCACAAAATAAACCTAACGAATCAATGCAAGGCCAATTAAAACTATTTACATTACCAAAATTTGCGAGTATATTACCTGATAAAGATTCTTATAGAAAAAATATGTTTGCTTATTTTGTTTATATGAAAATTCCCAAAATAAATATTCAAAGGAATACAGGATTTGCCAATTCGTATGGAAGATATGCTATTACTATGATAATTTCTCAAAAATACACTTCAGAATTAAAAACTAATGAATTTGATACATTTATTGAAAATGAAATAAAAGCTGTATTAGAAAAATGGGAAGATTTTCAGTCTTATGTTCTTACATTGTCCGCAAATGGAAGATATTTCAAAGAAGGTTTTGATAAAAGTACGGGCGATAGAATCATACAAACAAATTGGAGTGCATATTTTAAAAGCTTAAATTTGGTTAGTGACTTGAACGTCTTTTTTAGTTTTAAAAAGTAAAACAAGGAAGAAAAATCAAATAAGAAATGCCAGCAGGATACCAGATAACAGAACAGACAAAGTTGCATTACTTGACCCACCGTTGAGCCGAATTTGTAATTCGGCTCGGAACATCAGGCAATTTATAATTGTCGCTTGAGGAAAGAAAATAAGTAAATCAAGAGTATCATGATAATAGGATTTCGATTCAAGAATCGACTACCGGATTACAACCGAGTTTACGAGTTCGGCGAAGCCAAATCCGGCTTTGTTCCGAGTGGCATTACAAATGCCACTCAACCGTGGGGACAACGCAGCGGATACAGATTTGACAAGCTTTTATCAGAATAAAGAGGTAGACAATGGAAAATAGGAAATGGTTAATAATCAGTGTTATTTTAATACTTTTGAGTGTAGTAATAAGACATAACAGAAAACAATCCGAGCGGAAAAGTGCTTCGATAAAAGCAGAAATGGTCGAAGCCTTTTCACCATTTATTAGGCACAATGATCCAAAAAGTCTTGCTCTTTATGCTCGCAGAGATACTGCGGAAAATCCAAACACGCCAATAGAGAGATTGGAAGAGTTAGCAAAAGATGACGATGAATGGGTACGATCAAATGTTGCCAAAAATTTAAGTACACCATTAGAACTTTTAAATGAATTAGCAAAAGATCGTAGTGATGACTGGGTACTTCGTGCATTGGCACAAAATCCAAATATTTCCGTTGAAATCATAAAAAAGTTAGCGAAAAATGAGAATTATTCTGTTCGCAGCGGAGCAGTAAAAAATATAAATACTCCGTTAGAAATTTTGGAAGAATTTGCAATGGATTCTCGTATTGATATTAAAAAGTCAGTTATAGGAAGTCCCAATGTTACTACTGCAATTTTAAACCAATTAGCAAATGATGAAAATTCGGAAATCCGCTATTCTGTTGCAAAAAGCCCAAAAACCCCTATTGATATTTTGACACAGTTAGCAAGCGATGTCGATTATTACGTTCGTGCAAGTGTTGCTAAAAATCCAAATACCTCTTCTGAAATTTTAAAAGGATTAGCAAAAGATAGTGTATCTCGGGTTCTCATAGATGTTGCAGGAAATCCAAACACGCCTAAAGAAATATTAAGCGAATTAGCAAAAAAAGAATCTAAAAGAAAATATGATTTGAATAAATCAATTCAACTTGCGGTTGCAAGAAATCCAAATACTCCGGCTGAAACTTTAAAAACATTAGCAAAAAATGGAGACAAAGAAATTCGATTTGCGGTTAAAAATAATCCAAATGCTCCTAAATGAATTGGGAGAAAATAGTAAATTGCCAGCGATTTGGCATTAGGCAGAGCGTAATGATAGGATTTCGATTCAAGGATTAATTACCGGCGAAGCCAAATCCGCTAGTGGTCCGAACGGCAATGCAATTTCCCGCTCATCGGGGAGGAGTAGTAACATTTTTTCGAAAAAATTCGTATAAACACACAATTGTATCATCAACCTCAGGAAACCTGATTAATTATAATTGAAAAATGAAAAAAAATTTGTTATACTTCACCGCAGTTGTTGTATTTCTATTGATTTCCATTATTTCACATGCGAAAGACAAAATTGTTACCGAGTCAAAACAAATGACTATTACCACAAAATCCACTTATGTGTCAATTGGTTTATTTGGCAACGAAACCGCAACTGTTGATTGGGGAGATGGAACGGATATCGAGACAAAAACCTTTCCTGCACCACCTAAGGGGTTATCATTCGAACATACTTATTCTGATTCTGACACAAACAGTCATATCATAACCATCATAGGTAACAATATTACGCAATTGAACTGTAGGAATAATCCCTTAACGGGTTTGGATGTAAGTAAAAATGTGATGCTAAAATCCTTGGATTGCGGTTTTTGTGGATTAATGAACCTGGATGTAAGTAAGAATATTGTACTGGAAAACCTGTTTTGTACCTATAATCGATTAAAAAAACTGGATGTAGATAAGAATATTGCGCTAAAGTACTTACTCTGTGACTATAATCAATTAAAAGAATTGAATGTAAGTAAGAATACTGCGCTAACCTACTTATATTGCGGCAATAATCAAATAACAAGTTTGAGTGTGAGCACAAACACGATGCTGACAGATTTTGATTGCTCAGCTAATCAATTAATGAACTTGGATGTAAGTAAAAATACATTATTGAAACACTTGTCTTGCAATTATAATCAATTAACAAATTTGAATGTGGATAAGAATATTGCGCTAATCCGTTTGAGTTGCAGCAATAATCAGCTAACAAGTGTGAACATGAACACTACACTAACGCATTTTAATTGTGACAATAATCAATTGACAAATTTAGACGTAAGTAAAAATATACTATTGGAGAGCTTATCTTGTGTCAATAATCAATTAACAAATTTGGATGTAGAAAAGAATATTGTACTAACCTTCTTAATATGTAAAAATAATCAACTAACAAGTTTAAATGTAAGTAATAATGCCGCACTAGGAATTATTGATTGCGAATCCAACCAACTATCAGCTGTCTCATTGGACACTTTGTTCGGGACACTACATAATAATAAGGTTTCGAAACAGATCTATGTAAATAAAAATCCTGGAACAACTAAATGCACAAAAAGTATTGCAACGGATAAAGGATGGCTCATACATGGCGATGCCGATAGGGAGGATGAGACGGGAAATGAATTTGATGCCACTATAATGATAATAGATATAGAATAACAGCCATTCTGGAACATGAAAGTTGAATGGCTTTTATGTTGAGCTAATGCTTTCCCCAAGCTAAGCGGCATTTGTAATGCCGCCGAACGCACGACATATTCCGCTGAACGCGGGAAATTGAAGATTAATATAAATCGCTCTGAAAGGGGCATAACAAGAAAAGAAAATGAAAAAATATTTAATGGCTTTTATGGCTTTTTTGATGTCCGTTACACCAGTGTTTAGCCAGGCAGAAAATAACAGACCTAAAGGCGGGTCAATGTTGCTGAATTTGATAATTATTGCAGTAATTGCATTCTTAATTGTGAATTGGGTTATAAAGAATATGAGTAAAGTGTTTAACCAATTAATGCCTGAAGATTTCGGAAAATCTCTTGATGAGGCATTGTTTTTTGAATGGAAAGAAAGTGTAAAAAAATTAAATAAATCATTGTGGATTCAAACAGGGTTGATTTTTTTAGGAATATTGCCCGGGATTTTGTTTGCAATAATTGACACAACCAAGAAAAACAAGAAGGCACTCAATCTCCAAACACGTCTTGGTATTACCAAAGGCGATATCAAGCAAGCGAAAGTCAACTGTAAGAACAGAATAAAAATGAGAAGGTGATGACTTATAAAATGCCTGCGTACAACTTGTGTCCTGCCTGCAAGCGGGCTGAAATCGGTAATTTTAGCTTTTGTCTCGTGGGATAGTAAACCTGTCCGCAAGCCCGCTCGCAAGCAGCCGCAGGAACGTTGGGTGTCAGCCGCGGATAGTGCAAAAAGTAAAATAAATAACAAAATATTGAAATATGAGATTGGATTTAGTGAAAAAACATGAACTTGAGAACATACAACATCGGCACATAGAAAGTTATATTAAGTGCTCCTGAAAAAACTCCGACTTCGGAGCTGATTACAGATATTTATATCCCTATTACAGAAAAAGAGAAATGAAATATTTAAATCAAGAAATAGAAAACAAATTAATGAATCTAGGAGCAAAACTTGTTCGGTTTGTTAATATATCGTATTTACGAGAAGTACAAAACAGACAATTCTCCAGTGCAATTGTTTTTGCACTTCCGTTAACGGCTAAATATGTAAAGGAGGTATTCGACACACCAAATTATGTGCAGGATCGAATAGAAAATAATTTTAATTTCGATGATGATGAATATAGCCTAACCGAACTCAGAGCGGGCGAACTGTCAGACAACATTGCGGAATATATTACACAAAAAGGGTATAAAGCTTT
>JAVBPN010000280.1:0-3193 GCA_031549585.1 Bacteroidales bacterium | reverse complement strand
GTAAGGGCGTGCCCGTTGGTGTACGCGTTACCCTGCGCAGCGAACGCATGTACGAGTTCCTCGAAAGGCTTATCTCCGTTTCGTTACCCCGTATCCGCGATTTCAAAGGCGTGTCGGGAAAGTTAGATGGCCGCGGTAATTACAATATGGGCATCTCCGAACAGATCATCTTCCCCGAAATCGACATCGACAAGGTGACCAAGATGCTCGGTATGGAGATCACTTTCGTGACCACCGCCAACACCGACGAAGAAGCTTATGCTTTGCTCCGCGAATATGGTATTCCTTTCAAAAAACGCTAAAAAAAGAATCAAGACATGGCAAAAGAATCAATGAAAGCACGTGAAGTGAAACGTGCAAAAATGGTAGCCAAATATGCTGAAAAACGTGCCAAACTGAAAGCCGAAGGCGATTTCCAAACGTTGGCCACGCTGCCGCGTAACGGAAGTACCGTGCGCCTGCACAACCGCTGCCTGCTCACCGGTCGTCCCAAAGGTTACATGCGTCAGTTCGGCGTTAGCCGTATCGTGTTCCGCGAAATGGCGTCGAAGGGATTGATACCCGGGGTGAAGAAAGCGAGCTGGTAAAACAGTTTCGGGTTTGGAGTTTGAAGTTTCGAGTTGCCTGCGAGGTGTGAAACCTGGTGGGTCTGATAGATAAGTTTAAGGGTTCTCCTGTCGTTCGAAAGAAAGACAGGAGAACTTTTTGGTTTATGTAGATATTTATCAAGATTTTTGTAATTACTCAATAGATTGAGTAATTTTGCTCACTGTATTGAGTAAAATTATTAATCGTGTTTGAACGCAGTCATATAGAGTCACTTAAAAAAAGAATCGGAGAACCAAGGAGGTTTATCCAAGTGGTGATGGGGCCGCGCCAAGTTGGAAAAACAACAATGGTATCCCAACTTTTGAAAAAAGTAAAGATTGGTCATACATTTGAATCGGCTGACGCTGTTTCTAATACGAACACTGCGTGGCTTCACCAGGTTTGGGAATCGGCACGCCTGGAAATGAAAACATCCGGAGCACTTGAATATCTCTTGGTTGTGGATGAAATACAAAAGATCGACAACTGGAGCGAAACCGTTAAACTGAACTGGGATAAAGATTCTCGTGAAGAGACAAACATTAAGGTCATCCTCTTGGGATCGTCGCGTTTGCTGCTACAAAAAGGTTTGACTGAATCGCTTGCCGGACGATTCGAGACATTCCATTTGGGACACTGGTCGTTTATCGAGATGCAAACGGCGTTTGGCTGGAGTATTGAACAATACGTATATTTTGGCGGGTATCCGGGATCGGCATCGTTGATTGAAGACGAAGACCGCTGGAAAAATTATGTAAAAGACTCGTTGATCGAGACAAGCATTTCGAAAGATATCCTGATGCTGACACGTGTTGACAAACCGGCATTGCTGAAACGTCTTTTCGAAGTCGGAGCGCTTTATTCAGGGAAAATTCTTTCATACACCAAACTCATGGGTGAACTTCAGGATGCGGGTAATACAACAACTTTATCGCATTATCTGCAGCTGCTTTCCGATTGTGGTTTATTAGGCGGACTGGAAAAATATGCGGGAAATGTGATTCGCAAAAAATCGTCAAGCCCCAAGTTTCAGGTTTACAACAATGCCTTGTTAACAGCATTGAGCGACCATCGTTTCTCAAAAATTCTGGTTGATCCCAAGGAATGGGGTCACATGGTGGAATCGTCCATCGGAGCGCATTTACTGAATTATGCAGTGCCGGAACGTTATAACGTATATTATTGGCGCGAAGGAAATCTGGAAGTGGATTTTGTGCTGGAACGCAATGGAAAACTGATTGCATTAGACGTAAAAAGCGGACGGAGAGCAGAGAATGCGGGAATGAGCGAATTCGCTAAAAAGTTCAATCCGCAAAAGGTGTTATTAGTGGGAACAGGAGGAATTACCTGTGAAAGCTTCCTGAAAATGAATCCGAAAGAGTTGTTTTGAATTAAAGTTTGACAAATAGTAACAATTTGTTACTTCGTGTGCGTGCACGAAATGAGAATTGAAAGTAATGAGAACATAAAAATGATCTCCTGTCGTTTGGAAAAAGGGCAGGAGATCTTTCAGATGAGGCGGGTCTAGTTCAGGCGATTCGTAATGATGTTCATTTTTAGCTTTTTGAACGGTCTTCGTTAAGGAATAAGTCAATTATATCGCTATGATTATTCCTTACAAAACATGAAAGAGCACAAAAATAATATTCCAGCAATCAGTAATAGCATAAAAGAAGTAATCCCGGAAAAGTCAAGAGCAAAAGTTAATATTGTGATGATACATGCTGCAATCATACATAAGACAACTTTTATATCATTGTTGTTATAAACATATTTACTGGAAAAACGAGACGATTTTCTAAACATTAAGGCGTCAATTGAATATTTTCCTGATCCCAGAACGATAAGGGTTATATATAAACCAACACATAGTACTGGCAACGCCGTTGTTGAACAAAAAGGATCGAAGAAATGGAATTTGGTTGCTACGGCAAGATTAAAAGCTAAAATCATAGCACATAACCGGGTTTGAAACCCAAGTATGATCAAAGCGGAACAACCAATCTGAGCTACGATCGTTAAGATCAACGAGGGGACATGTCCAATACCTATTGGATTTCCAAAAAAATCGAGTGATAAAGCACTGAAATCATTAACTTTCGTTAATCCGTAAGGGATCATGATCACGGCAAATAGCCTTAAAAATAAAGTAAGGACGGATAAGCGTTCTGCTGTCGGTTGGCTACCAGATAAAGCCCAAGTCAGGAATGTTTTCATATTACAAATGATTAAGTTTAAATTATATGGAATTTGTTGATCTCGGAATCAATATTTTTCCTCATTGTAAAAATAGTATTGAAGTGCATGGGATGATAAGTTCGTAATGTCGAATGAATCAGATGTGTAAACTTCTATACCGATATTGATTTGATACAAAAATATAAATTATCCAGAATATTATCAAAATATTTGCACAAAAAATCTGATATCGAAAGAAATAGAGGTCAAGAAAAAAATGTATTTAAGTGAAATTTAAAAAATAAGTTATCAATCTTTAAAAATTATTTATATTTGTCCAAACATACCGTTATGAAAGAAGTGGTTGGTTTGGAACTAAAGAGAGAATTTTATAACAATTTGGATGAACGTCGCAAGCGTCATTATG
>JAVBPN010000250.1:0-7418 GCA_031549585.1 Bacteroidales bacterium | reverse complement strand
TCAACAAAACGGTCGGGATAAAAATTGCTGACACCGATGGCCCGGATTTTTCCTGCTTTATATGCTTCTTCCATTGCCCGATAGGTGCCATAATAATCATTGAACTGCTGATGAATCAGCAGCAGAGCGATCTAGTCGGTTTGCAGTTTGTGCAACGATTTTTCGATGGATGTTTTTGCCTTTTCATATCCGGCATTCGAAATCCACACTTTTGTGGTGATGAAAAACTCATTGCGTGGTATGCTGCTTTTGCGGACAGCGTTTCCCACACCTTCTTCATTGCGGTAAGCCTGTGCCGTATCGATGGAACGATACCCCACACCGATGGCATCCGACACGCAACGTTCACACTCCTCAGGTGTTACCTGATATACACCATAACCCAATACCGGCATTTCAACGCCGTTGTTTAATTTTATTGTTTTCATATTTATTTGCTTTATTTTATTGTTCCGATTTCACGCAACCGTTTCAAAATATCGGCCTGCGAATTTTGCACAGTGCTTCCACGAATAGCAAGCCCGTCCAAAACAGTCGATTCGGGACAGAGTTTTTTGATATCGCGTACGCTGCTGCCCCATCCGCTTCCTTCGTGAGTACAAAACGGAACGATTGTTTTCCCTTTAAAATCATACGATTCTAAGAATGTAAATACAACCATCGGAAATGTGTTCCACCAGTTGGGATACCCCAGGTAGATGGTGTCATATCGACTCATATCTTTCACCCGTCCGACAATCTCCGGACGAGCGTTTTCATTTTTTTCTTTTTTGGCTACTTCGGTCGTTTTGGTATAATCCTCAGGATAATGACCTTCTGTCTCGATCCGAAAAATATCGCTTCCCGTTAGCGATTGTATTTTGTTGGCTACCACCTCAGTATTGCCAATTTTCAAGTCGACGATTTCACCATTTACATAATTATATCCCCGCCGCGAATAATACGCGATAAGGCTCCTTTTTTCTATTTTCGTTTCTTGCGCTTGCATATCCATTGTTATTATTGATATAGAGAAAGATAACCCGCATCCATATTACGAAACTTACAATCCGGTTCGTTTTTCCAATGCTTCCGGATAACGTGCTCCTGCAATTTTTATCTTTTCCAATGCCATGTTGATACGATCCAAATCCTCCGTAGTCAATGAGATATTTGCAGCGCCGATATTCTCCTTCAGTCTGTCGGGCTTGGTAGTTCCAGGAATTGGAACAATCCACGGTTTTTGTGCAAGAAGCCATGCAAGTGCAATTTGTGCGGGCGTGGCATTGTGTTGTACGGAAATCGTATGAAGCAAATCGACCAGAACCTGATTGGCTTTCAGATTGTCCGATGAAAAGCGCGGTACAATGTTTCTGAAATCGGTTTTATCAAAGGTTGTTTCCGCAGTTATTTTCCCGGTTAGGAATCCTTTTCCCAACGGACTGAATGGAACGAAGCCTACGCCGAGCTGTTCAAGCGTCGGGAGTAACTCTTCTTCGGGACGCCGCCACCACATCGAATATTCACTTTGAATGGCTGCAAGCGGCTCGACAGCATGTGCCCGCCGGATGGTTTTTACACCAGCTTCGGACATTCCCCAATGTTTTACTTTCCCTTCTTTTATCAGGCCTTGTACGGCACCTGCCACTTCTTCGATAGGGACTTCCGGATCGACACGATGCTGATATAGCAAGTCGATTATTTCGATCCTCAAGCGTTTGAGCGAACCTTCCACTGCACGACGGATATTTTCTGGATGGCTGTTGGTCGCAGAAGGGTTCCCGTTGATTACATCGAACCCGAATTTAGTGGCAATAACGACCTTGTCACGGAAAGGGGCAAGAGCTTCGCCCACCAACTCTTCATTCGTATATGGTCCGTATATTTCGGCGGTGTCGAAAAAAGTAACGCCTTGTTCGATGGCAGAATGAATCAGTTTTATCATCTCGTTACGATCGGGTAGCGGTGTGTAGCCGTAACTCATCCCCATGCAGCCCAATCCAAGAGCGGATACTTCGAGGCTGCCATTTCCTAATTTACGCTTTTGCATATTGTTATCTTTTTAATTATGAATTTAGTCTGATGCAAAAGTAAACAAAGAGCCGCAAGGAATATTTTTCCCTGCGGCTCAAATAATTTTGGTGTATGGCTCATTTTATCACTACTTCAAAACCAAGTGTGCAAAGGTTTTATTCCCTTGTGTGCTTTGTGAAACCTTTGTATCCCATGTGGTAAAGAATTATTAACCACAAAGAGCACCAAGAAGTCACAAGGTTCACTATATGTCACTTTAAAACTCAATTTGCGCTTGTAGGCGAATACCCAAATTGCTTTTTGAATGCAGATGAAAAATGCGATAAATTCTTGAACCCCACTTCAAGGTATACATCCGATACTTTTTTGCTCTCATTACGGATTTTATCATATGCTACTCTCAATCGTTTATTGATCAGCCATTTTTCAGGCGAAAGCTCGCTTACTTTTTTAAAATCGCGTTTGAATGTGGCAAGACTTCTGCCTGTAAAGCCTGCAATTTCTCCTACTGAGAGATCATACATATAGTTTTTATCCATATAATCGAGGATGTCGATTTTCCACGGTTCGGTAAAATCAAAAAGGCACGGATAGAACTTCTCATCGATATTCAATAGGGAATAAACGCCCTCGGCCAATTTAAGATTCATTAGTTCTTCAGTGGGTTGAACTGACGAATCGAAATAAGGAATCATAGATTGGAATAGGCTTGTGATATGAGGCGTTTGCAGCAATTTTATCACGCTTGGTTTATATTTTTCGGTTTCCTGCGGAAGTTGTTTCTTATCAATCATCTGATAAAATTCTCTCAAAAAATGACGCTTGAATGTCATGAATATGGCACTGAATTGTTCTTCCCCTTTGGGTTGTTTGGTCATGTTTACGCGGTTATCCCGCCTCAGGAAAACACATTCTCCCTTATGTATTTCCGTTTTCTTTTTGTTTTCCAAGAGCACTATTTCGCCCGAATAGACATACACAAGCATATGTTCCTTTATCATATCGGTACATCTCCGGTCGTCGTTGAAATAACAACTGAAAGCAATGTCGGCATAACGGAATACCCGCGATCCTTTATTAGAATTGTTGTCCATATTGATTTTATTCTAAAGATATGGATACAAAGATATACAGAATGTTTCGCAATTATTTTGCCGTGTGGCTCAAATTGTTTTGTTGAAAGGGTCAAAAGGAAAAGTAACCTATAAAAAGTGTAAATTTCTATTCCCCTGAAGAAATCTTTTCCCTAAATTAAATGTCAAAAATTTGTTTTACTTTGCAGATCATATCAATCACATTGATACACATGAAATCACTCCTTTTTATTCTATTATCTGTGTTTTGTATCGGAACATTAGCGGGGCAAATCATTACCGGAAAAGTTCTTGATGCTGCCGACGGCGAAGCATTGGCATATGTCAACATCGGAGTAGTCGATCAACTGAAAGGAACCATTACCGACGAAAATGGAGCTTTTGCGTTGGAAGTAAACGGTTTATCGACTGATGCTACCGTTCGTTTTTCAATGATTGGCTATGCAGCACAAATATTTACTGTTAAAGATCTTTTGGATAACACCAGCAAGGTAATCAAATTGGTAAATGTGCCTGTTCCACTATCAGAAATTGTGGTCAAGCCGGGAAAAACGAAAAAAGTAGGGGAAACCACATTTTCTCGACGAGGAAATGTTTGCGGATGGGGAGGAGACAAAAAAGGACAAGGCAACGAAATTGGAGCAAGATTGGAGTTGGGAGAAATGCCCGTCAGCATTCGAAATCTGCATATTCACGTTCAGAAACAATCCTTCGATAGTTGCTTGTTTCGGCTGCATGTTCGAGACATTATCGATGACATGCCCGGTAACGAATTGTTGACCAAGAATATTTTGATTCCGATTACACAAGAATCGGGTTGGGTCGAAATCGATTTGAGCAAGTATAATTTGGTATTTCAAAGAGATATTATTTTGTCGCTGGAATGGGTTGCCGTTAAGGGTGCTAATAAGGATCGGTTTGTTAGCGTCACATCACTCGAGGGAAAACAACCACCTACATCGGTTGTTCTTTTCAGCACCATGAAAAATCGGTATGGCCTTTATACCAGATGGGGAAGCGAAGCACCTTGGATACGACATGAATATGGTCCATGTTTTTACCTGACTGTTCAATAAAAAGGTCCTTCAATTTTCAACGTTTTTTTGTCGATCCAACACGAAGTTATATAAAAGCATTTGTACACGGTAAGCTCGTAAGCTCAGTTCTAAGGTACCATAAAACAAATTTTTTGGAGAATCGTGCAGTGTTTTGCCGTTTTTTTGTATCTTATGAAAATAGTAAAGAAATCGCTTACATTTGAAATAAGAAGCATATAGCAAATTATATAGCTATTGTTCTCATAACAAAATCAATATAGAATCGTGAAGACATTAATAACCGACGATTTTCAGGTATTTATAAAACCTGTCGGAGCGCGCTGCAACTTAAGGTGCAGTTATTGTTATTATTTGCCAAAGAGTGACATTTACGAATCTGATGTAAAGCCTACCATGAGCGATGAAACTTTGGAAAACTGTATCAAACAGCATTTTTTAGCTTCATCCGGAGATACGGTGCTATTTACCTGGCATGGGGGAGAGCCGTTGCTGGCAGGAATTAATTTCTATGAAAAAGCTTTGTTACTTCAGAAAAAATATCTGCCACACGGAAAAAGTTTTTTGAACGGCATCCAAACGAACGGCACGATGATCACAAAAGAGTGGTGCGAGTTTTTTGCCGCAAATGGATTTACAGTTGGCATGAGCATAGATGGTCCGGAAGTTTTTCATAACGCTATGCGCCATAATTCAAATAAACACGGAAGTTTTGAAAAAATGCTCAATGGTTACAGGCTGCTCCGTGAACATGGCGTAAATCCAGAAATTCTATGCGTTGTAAACTCCTACAATGTAAGGCATCCACTGGTTGTTTATAATTTTTTCAAAATGCTTGGAGCAAAGTATATTACTTTTTTACCGTTGTTTGAAAAAAGAAATATGGAAGAAGAACAGGTTTCCAGAGAGTCTGTTCCGGCATTTGAGTTTGGACTTTTTCTGGCCGCTATTTTTGACGAATGGGTAAAATATGATATTGGTACTGTTAAAATTCAAATTTTTGAAGAAGCGTTAAGGACAGCATTCGATCAGGAGCATTCGTTGTGTATCTTCAGGGAACGCTGCGGAGGTATTCCGGTAATAGAACATAATGGCGATTTTTATCCGTGCGACCATTTTGTTGAAAAAGACCGGTCACTTGGAAATATAAATGAACGCCAATTGGAATATTTTCTGAAACATCCCGCGCAAAAAGCATTTGGAGATGCAAAATTGAATACTTTACCGCAATACTGTATCAAATGCGAAGTAAGGAACATGTGCAACGGCGAATGTCCCAAAAACAGATTCATCACCTCACCCGATGGGGAGCCGGGATTAAATTATCTGTGCGATGGCTATCAATACTTTTTCAACCATTGCAAGCCATTTATCAATTCCGTATCAGAGGCTTGGAAGGCAGACAATCAATAGTTTTCCTTATGCAAGCTTTTCTTTGAAGAAAGAAACTGTTCTGCCCCAAGCTAACTTGGCAGCTTCGGCGTTATATCTTTCCGGATTGGTATCGTTATTGAAAGCGTGACTGGTTCCTTCGTAGATAAATATCTGATAATCTTTCTTCTGCTTTTTAAGTTCGTCCTCAAATGCGACAATTCCAGCATTTATTCCCGGATCGTTTTCTGCATAATGGGCCATGATGGGCGCTTTAATTTTTGCCACATCTTCAGTAGCAGGCTGGCGGCCATAATATGGAACCGCCGCGTTGAGTTCGGGTGAATTGACGGCTACCTGGTTGGTCATAGCTCCTCCCCAGCAAAATCCGGTACAGCCTACTTTTCCTGTTGACAGCGGATGTGTTTTGAGATATTTCACCGCTGCGACCATATTGTTTACGGTATCGTCATTGTTCAGTTCCCTTATCCGTTCAGCAGCTTTTGCCTGATCGTTTTCCGGAGTTCCGCCCACAGGAGTCAGCGCATCGGGAGCCATCGAAAGAAAACCCTCTTTTGCAAATCGCATGGTAACGTCCTGAATATGTGGCTGGAGCCCTCGATTTTCATGAATGACCACAACTGCCGGAAACTTCCCCGCTTTTTTAGGATAAGCCAAAAATGCGTTCATCTCTGTTTTTGGAGCAGGATACTTTACAAATTGAGTAACAAGTTCATTGTCCTGAGTTGGGACAGCGGCATTGGCGTCCTCAAACACGGACAACAAAGCTAAGGCTGCAGCTGAACTTCCGGCCGCTAACGTCAGTTTTTTAAGAAAAGAACGGCGGTCTGTTTTGCCTTCTTTATACTCGGAGTATAGCTCTGTGATATTGTGTTCCATAATATTATGTTTTTGAATTGTTCAATAAAACTCTTGAAAAGCTTTTGTTAAAATTCTTATTCCGTTTTTGTGTTGTAAAAATAGAAAAAAATAATGATTGTGTGGAATTTGCATGACAAAATTTTCATAAATATTGATATTTAGTTGATCATGCTCATTTCATAAGTCTAATTTTTTAATGATTTGTTTCATAATATCTTTTACTTCAACAGGACTAACCACAGTTGTTGTATCAGCATTTGACAATATCCACCTTGCCAGAGGTTCGAGTGAATAAGCCATATAAGTTTGTTCTATTTGCCCGTTTGCAAGTTCTTTTTCTCCAGTCAACCCCATAGCATCACATCTGTCGGCATGGTATTGGGCCACCTCTTTGCTTGTGTGCAAAATCACCTGAAAGTATTGGGAAACATCTATCCCAAGAAGCGATTCCAACGGCGGATGAACTTTAGTATGCTTATTGGTTGTTACCTTAATATTCTCAACACGGTTAAGCCTGAAAGCCAGGTACTTTCCCCGCAAATGGCACCAGGCCGTAAGATACCAGTTCGGATGTGTATAAGTGATTCCTACTGCTTCCAAAGCTCTCTTACTCTTATACTCATCTGCATTGGTATAGTCTATCTCTATAATTAATTTATCGTTTATACTGCTTAATATTGTCTGTAGTAAATTGGGTAAACTCTCCTGTGTATTTCTGCTTTTATATACCGCAATGGTATTGTCCATGTCGTAAAGGTATTTTTTATCGACAGCTCGCAGTGCGGCGCGGATTTTATCCATTCCCTGACGAAAATAGCTACTGTTTTGAGCATCGGTAAGTTGCTCAATCATCTTTTCAGCAGTAAGAAAAGCCATTGCCTCCTCTTTGGTAAACATGAGTGAAGGTATTCTGTAGCCTTCAACCAAGGAGTAGCCGATTCCGGAATTACCGCATCTCGGAACTCCTGCTTCCGACAACGTATGCATATCACGATAAATGGTA
>JAVBPN010000304.1:0-19402 GCA_031549585.1 Bacteroidales bacterium | reverse complement strand
TCATTCCGTTATTGATAGTTCAGCGCTATATCAAACAATTGGAAGCAATCACAGGAAAATATACATCTAAATATTGATTATCCCCACCAACCATCTCACAATGACATCGAATTTAGTCAAATTTAGCCACGTAACGTTTAGAAAATTCCAATATGAAGTCTTTCCCAACACAAATTGGGAATTGCGACGCGGTGAAAATTGGGCGGTGACAGGCCCGAACGGTTCAGGAAAAACTACTTTCCTTGAAGCGTTGGAAGGGCATCTTGCCAAAATGGAAGGACATGTTGACTATTTTTTTATTAATGGTGAAGACAAATTCTCTTCTGACCCGCAAAAATTCATTGCATCTGTTTATTTCAACGACAAATCCGTCAATTATAGCGATTTTTACTACCAACAACGGTATCATGCCACTGAAACGGATGGAATCATTACAGTTCGCAATTTCCTTAAAATTGATTCATCCGAAAACATGCCCGAACTCCATGCTTTGGGAATAGATCAATTGCTCGACATGGAAATCATCAAACTTTCGAATGGGCAATTTAAGAAAATGATGATCATCAAAGCGTTACTAAAGAAACCTCGATTGCTTTTATTGGATAATCTTTACACAGGCCTTGATAGCCAAGCAAGGGAATATGTTACCCAAACCATTAACCGGATTATTGAAATGGGAACACAAGTGGTAATGGTTTGTAATCCGGAACAAATTCCTGAATCTATTGATCATGTGATGTTCATTGATCATTTCTCCATTTGCCACACAGGAAAGCGGGAGAAAACTGCGACACATCATACAACACATTCTTCCGTATCGATCCCTGATCTTCCCAATGCTCCGATCAAAAACTTTGAAATTGCCGTCCATATGGATAGCGTTTCTATTGCATATGGAAAAAAACAAGTGCTTGACCGGATCAATTGGACAGTAAAATGGGGTGACAAATGGGCATTGATGGGGCCTAACGGGGCAGGCAAATCAATGTTGCTTAGCTTGATATTTGCAGACAACCCTCAAGCCTATGCAAATAGCATGATTCTTTTTGACAGGGAACGGGGAACAGGCGAAAGCATTTGGGATATTAAAAACTACATCGGTTATGTGTCGCCCGAATCCCATCTCTACTCCCACTACAATACGACATGTTGGAATGTTGCTTTAAGCGGCTTATACGAAGATCCATACCATCATCCTCAAATAACGCCTGCCATTACAACACTGGTCGATTCTCTTTTTGCGTATTATTCTGTTTCGCATCTTGCTAAAGAATCGTTTCAACGCATATCTACCGGACAACAAAATGTCGTATTACTGATACGGGCTATTGTAAAAAACCCGCCCATGCTTATCCTCGATGAGCCTTTTCAAGGATTTGACAACGAAATGGTTACTTTGTCTAAAAATTTACTGGATGCTTTTTGTAAAAATAGAACGTTGATCTTTGTATCACATAATCCCTCAGAACTCCCGTCATGTATTGATCAACACTTGTACATTCGTAATGGAAAAGTGGAATAAAGCCAGTCTGATTGACTAATTGAAAGTATTTGTAATATTATTGTACTGCGCCGCTTGTGTCTTAGAAGTTGTCTAAATTTTAAGTTCAAAAATTATGGACTGTCCAAGTCATAATTGAAACGCATCGGGCGTTAGCCCGTTTATTCATGCGAAGCATACCTTATTGACAAAATTCCGTTCAAGCGAAGCCGATAGGCGGAGCGCGTTTATTTTGTCAAGCCTTTTTTGATTCTTTTTTGGGCGACAAAAAAGAATGAAGAAAAATAAAGTGGGTATAACAGAGCAAATATAAATTTGAGCCTTGATGTTTATAAGTTTCTGTAAATCAAATACAAATGTGACTTTTGGACAACCTCCTAAAACGCGGCCATCAACAAGTGTATATCCTGAAAAGGTATTTGAAATAAATTTCCGATGTATGGATTGGTAAGGATGCCATTCAATATATAAACCCCGTTGCGCATCCCGACATCAGATTTAAGCCAATTGGCTATGCCTCCATTTTGATCCATTTCCAGAACCATATTGATGACAATATTGCTAATGGCCATGGAAGCAGTACGTGGAACACGGGATGTAATGTTAGGAACGCAATAATGGATAACGCCATGTCTGATATAAGCAGGATCTTCCAAACACCGGACTTCTGAGGTTTCACAACAGCCGCCTTGATTGATACTCAAATCAACAATCACAGAACCCGACTTCATTTGAAAAACCATGTCTTCGGTGATGTAGCAATAATCAGATTGATCGTCGCGCATATAAGCTGCTCCAATAACAGCGTCTGCTGTACTCAAAGATTTTGTGAGTACTTGCGGATGCATAACAGATGTAAACAGGCGAGAACCCAAATTGGCCTGAATCCGTTGCAAGCGATGTATGGAATTGTCAAAGATGCGGACAAGCGCCCCTAAACCTAATGCCGTCCGAGCGGCAAATTCAGCTGCCGTTCCTGCTCCGATAATGAGCACTTCAGAAGGATTAACTCCGGATATGCCACCCAACAAAATACCTTTGCCTCCGGCTGATTTACTGAGATATTCCGCTGCTATTTGAACAGAAACCGATCCGGCTATCTCGCTCATACTCCGGACAATCGGATAACAACCAAACCTATCTTTAATGTTTTCGAATGATATAGCCGTAATCTGTTTTTCCATGAGCTTACGGATATATTCTTCGGATAATTGGGTTTTCTGAAGGAAAGAAAAAACCAGCTGCCTCTCTTTCATCAAATCAATCTCATCGAGCATTGGAGGATTAATCTTGAATAGCAGATCTGCTTGGTAAACATCGGCATTTGCCACAATATATGCACCAGAATCGCTGTATTGCCTGTCAGTATAGTCTGCTTTCATACCGGCATTCGTCTCTACAAGTACGCGATGCCCTTGTCTCGTCAAAATACCAACTGTTTCTGGAGTCAATACAATACGGTTCTCGCAGGGATCCAATTCTTTGGGTATACCAATCAGTAAGTTGCGGCGAACGTTTTCAACCTTCAAAAGTTCCTCAAAAGGCATCAAAACATGTTTTTCGATGGAAAAATACATGACTTTGTTTTTTAGTTGGATCAGGATCTACCTGAATGACACACGATCTACATTAAATGTTTTCTTATACAAAAATGAGGACACTTGAACCGAACCGGACAGTTGGAAGTTGGCGGTTTCATTCATTAAAACACGATACAACGCAGGTAAATTTGACATAAGGTCGGTTAATTCAACAGACAATTGTACGTTATAATCTTTTTCAGTACGCGCAAGCAATTCAATTTGTTCTATTTGAGTAATGCGCCCTACTTTCTTGTCGTTGAGCAACAAATCAAGGTTAGCATCCTTAATCTTGACTTTCATTCTATTAGGATTATCAATCACAGCAACAGCTTCAAGGGTCAAAGAATTTCCTTTAAAATCTTGATATGTAACATTTTTAATGGATTTCAATTGAATATCTTCCGTTTTCAGGCATCCTGAACATAACACTGAAAATACCAACAATATACCCCAAAAGCATTTATTAATCTGAAACATAGACACTCATATAACTTTTCGTGAAAACAAAAGTAACAAATCTTATTGAAAAGATGGTATTTACTTACAGAAAACACTAAAGTTTACAAAATGAATATGAGTTTAGTCTTCGATTAATTCGATAATTTCAAATAATTTTATTCGTTTTGCTTACATCATACATGCTTAAATGCGCGTTTTCAAATTCAAAACAAAAATACCTGACAACGCTTGTTGATCAGGTACTTTCTTCAACACTTCAATTAATTGCTAACATTAAAACGATGCTAAAACGTTCTTTCATACATTACTTATCCAGATGAGCGCGAATCATCCATGCTGTTTTTTCTTTTCTTTCGATCATATCTTCAAGAAAATTAATGGTTGCTGCATCGTGAGATCCTTCCGACTCCATCTGTTCAATATCGACGCGAATTTCGCGAATCGTTGCTTCGTTGTCTTCACACAAAATAGACAACATGGTGATTGCATCCGGCAACGCCTTATCTTCTGCATATTCCTTAATCCGGATGTGCGACAAATAACCCTTCAATGAACCGACAGGACGTTCGCCAAGCGCACGTATCCGTTCGGCTATCTCATCAACATCTGAAATCAACCCATTGTATAATCCTTCCATAAATGTGTGATACGAATGAAAACTTGGGCCTTTTACATTCCAATGAAAATTCCATGTTTTCACTAATAGGGAGAAATGATCCGATAACAAATTATTTAAAATATTAGTACTGGATTTAATCATTTCGGGAGTTAAACCAATATTTACTGCCATATCTTTTATGTTTTTATGAAATTTATATTTAGTCTTTTCTCATCAACAAACATATCGGGAGTTTTGTTCGGACGATTAAGTAAAACACAAAGTCCAGTAAATACGCAACAATGCTAAGCGATCTATAATAATAAGGTTTTGACATCCCGCTTTTTTGACTCTCTAGGTTTTCGTATTTTTGTAAAAATTTTATAGGAGCTCATGACCATGAAAAGAAAGCTGATCATTTGGGATTTTGATGGTGTTATTTCTGATACGGAACACTTATGGATCAAAGTCTGGCAAGATTTATTGAATGAACGATTTCATCTCGGTTGGGATTTTGAAAAAGCCAATAGCGTAGTAGGAGGCATTGCTCCTAAAACAAAAATTGTCCGTTTGAAAGATTTAGGAATCGAAATCGATGAAGGTTTCTTAAAAGAAGTAAAAAAACGGGATAGCGAAATCATCGATAATGGATTGGAATTGGTCGACGGAGTGGAGGATGTTTTCAAATTAACCCAATTTGAACATTGCATTGCAACTGGCGGCAATATGGACAAAACCGAACACAAAATCAGGGCGCTTCATTTGGAAAAATATTTTCCGAGCAATCATGTGTTTTCTGCAGAACAAATCAGCCGTGGCAAACCTGAACCGGATTTATTCTTATTCGCTGCGCAATCTATGGGATTTACCCCTGTTGACACAATCGTAATCGAAGATTCTTTAGCCGGCCTAACTGCTGGATTAAGAGCCGGAATGACAACCATTGCTTTTGTCGGCTGTGCAATGAACAATCATCCCGATTATATTGAAAAAATTAAGCAACTGGGAATAAAATATATCTTTTTCGATATGAAAACACTATTGGATAATATTTTATCAATGAACCACACATAAATTTATCAAGATATTCAGCACATCTAATATTTATTTATGAGACATTAAAGGTTGGATTTTGATTTTATCAGCTTTAAACAATTTATCAAATATTGTCACAACAAATTGTCGAGATTGTATAAAATTTACCTGCGCAAATTACTCCTTATGTCGTAAAAAACTTAATTTTATCCATATGTGAAAATCCGTTTTTCCTCACATTACAAACTTAATATACCTTCAAGATTTTTTTTTATATGTTGACCGGTGCATAGTTATGTTTTGAACTCTATGTATTATCTTTGCAATTATGATCTTCTAAGATATGGAAAGATTTACTCTTCAACCGTTCAAGCACAGACCCGAATATTGGATTTGTACTGATCATATCTATGGAATTGTCTGTACTTTTGAACACTATAAATTTCAACAAACGCAGAAATACACGTTTATTGGTGACATTCATCATTTTGAATTATCCTTGCTAACTGAAGTTGGTATAGAAATGGGCAATTGGCTCATAGAAAATCATTTTGACAAATTACAACAACACAATCTATTGCAATAATTCTGAAACACTACGACATTTGGATAATCCGTTCATTTCAGCAATAAATATAAATTGCTACAAAATAAAATATTTTTGGTGATCACAGTTCTAAATTCTATTTTTGGCATAATTCTAATGGAAAAATAAAGATCAAAACTATGTTTAAACATCTTATTCTCGTCTCTAGCTTTGTGTTATTGTGTTTCTCATGTAGTAGCTCAACCAACAAGGCAAAACAAAGCGCAAATAATAACAATATGTTATATATGATTGTTGGTTCTTATGCTCCGGAAGATAGCAAAGGAATATATGTATATCGTTTCAACACAGAAACCGGTGACATGGAACAAGTGAGCGATGTTAGCGGGATTGCCAATCCAACATATTTAGTTGTTTCCAATGATGAAAAATATGTATATTCTGTAGCCGAAAATGGCAAAAATGAAGCAGCTGTTTATGCATATGCTTTCGACAAAAAAACCGGAAGTTTACGTTTTTTGAATAAACAACAGACCGACGGAGATGGCCCTTGTTATATCAACACTGACAAAGGTGGTCATTTTGTAGTTACAGCCAATTATAGCGGAGGCAGCATTTCTGTTTTTCCTCTCAATAAAGATGGCTCATTGCTTCCGGTATCGCAACTATTTAAATACAGTGATGTTGGCCGTGTTTCACACTTACACACGATAGCACTTTCTCCCGATGAAAAATATTTATTTGCCACAGATTTAGGTCAAGACAAGATATACAAGTTTACAGTACATCCTGACGGAGGCGGCACAGGACAATTTTTGCAACCAAGCGATCCTATTGAAATTCAATTAGAAGCTGGCTCCGGCCCACGCCATTTGGCATTTCATCCTAATGGAAAATATCTTTATTGCATTAATGAACTTTCCGGAAGAACAACGGTATTCAAATATACCGCAGGAAATTTAGAAGCAATCCAATACATCACTTCCGACACAACAACCTATGTTACTCGTAATAGAGGAAGCGCCGATATCCACACAACTCCCGACGGACGTTTTTTATATACATCCAATCGCGGCAAAGCAAATACAATCACCTCATATAGCATCAATTCAACTGATGGAACTATTGCACCCGTGGATTACCAGCCAACCGGAATGCACCCGCGCAATTTCATCATCACGCCCAATGGGAAATTCTTATTGATCGCCAGCCGCGATTCCAACAGTGTTCATCTGTATGAGATTGATCAGACAACCGGACGTTTAAAAGACACCGGCAAGGAAGAGCAAGTAAGCAAGCCTGTATGTTTGAAATTTATTAAAATGGCGGAATAAAACCAGTGAAGCAAATATTATAGAGATCGAATATTCTCTTCGTTATCTATCAACTTACCATCCGGCTGATACAAGTATTTAATCCGATCCATATACCGTTCCGTGATTTTTCCGCGTACGATTTTCATGGTACTATTCATCAAGCCGTTTTGTTCGGTAAAAGCCTCAGGAAGCACACCAATAACAGCAGGTAACCAACGTTCGGGAAATTTATCCGCATAATCTCCTCCTTTCTTGTATTGGTTGATTTCTTTTTGCAATAATTCCAAGGCTTTCTTTTTGCCTTCAGCAGAAGACCATTCTAAGTGATGCAACTTCACATATTCCTTCAAAGCCTCTTTGTTCGGGACAATTAATGCAACCGTATATGGATCTTGATTATTATACAGCATCATCTGTTCAATGTAACGCGAACGAGCTGCTATTTCTTCCTCAATACCTTCCGGACTATATTTTTCTCCATCGCTAGCAATGAGCAAACTTTTGAACCGGCCGGTTACGTATAGAAATCCATCCTTATCCATATAGCCCATGTCTCCCGTATACAACCATCCATCACGTATTGTATCGGCTGTAGCTTTAGGATTTTTCCAATATCCCGCCATCACATTCTCCCCGCGTATGACAATCTCTCCTTTTTCGCCTAACGGTAGTTCCTTACCATCCACATCGCATATTTTCAGATCCATTGGCTTGACCAAGGCCCCCGAAGAACCCAATTTATGTTTTGGGCGTGTATTGGATGAAATAACCGGCGTTGCTTCCGACAAACCATACCCCTGAAACATAGGAATACCCAGCGCATAGTAAAAACGTTGCAATTGTATATCAAGTAAAGCTCCACCACCAATGAAAAAATCCATCTCACCACCAAAGAATTCACGTATTTTTGAAAATAAGATTTTATCATACAAAGCTAAGAAGGGACGCTTCCAAAATTGTGTCAAACCACCTTTGTTATAACCTTCCTTGTTGTATGAATAAGCCATATTCAAAGCATGATTAAACAACTTCCATGAAAATTTTCCTTTGGCTTTGATTCCAGCTTCGATGTTTTTCTTGAAATTTTTCGCCAAAGACGGAACACTCAATATGATATTCGGCTTCGTTTCTTTGATATTAACCGGTATATTTTTAAGCGTTTCCATCGGAGTCCGCCCCACCTGAACGGTAGCAACACCCGCTCCATAAGCCATAAAGCTGTAAAATCCAGCCACATGCGCGAAACAATGGTCTAATGGTAGTATAATCAATGTTTTATAATGTGGAGGTATGTAGATTAACGACATCGCTTGTTCCACATTCGCCGTGTAATTGCGATGTGTCAAAATAATTCCTTTGGGATCGGCTGTCGTACCGGAAGTATAACTGATATTGGCGTAATCACTACCTTGAACCCGACGACTTACTTCATCAACACATGCAGGATTTTTTGCAAGCATCTCTTTCCCTGCTTGATATACCTCTGCAATGGGCATTTCATTGTCTTGATAAGCATCCCGGATATCCATTACAATTATTTTTTGCAGCAAAGGCAAAGATGCCGCAACCGACCGCACCTTGGCCAATTGTGTGCCAGATACCATTATATATTTTGACTCGGAGTGTTGCAGCCTAAAAAGCAAATCATTACTTTCCTCCAGTTTGATAGACAAAGGCACATTGACAGCACCGGTATGAAGAATGGCTAATTCTCCAATAACCCACTCACTACGCCCTTCGGACAATAACGCTATTTTATCATCAGGTTTAACGCCAATGCTAATCAATCCGGCAGCTAAGCAATGTGCTCGCTCCCTAGTTTCAGAATATGTAATCGGTTCAAATCGATCGGTTGTTTTTTCCCACAGAAAAGGGCGGTCGTTGTATTTGGTAACACATTCATCAAAAAACTGGATAATTGTCTTCATGCGTGTTTATTTTTCATTAAGCATAACCTACAAGCAGATATATAATAAACATTTTTGATCGACATAATCTGCCGATCGTGAAAATTTCATTTGCGTAGGTAAGTAACAAAAATAAGTTTTATTTGATAAAACAAAAAACAAAGGCCGGAATAAATCCGGCCTCTACCTTTTAAAATCAGTGATTGAACTTGGCAAACTGCTGGTTCAATTCTTCATCGGAAGCAAAACCACCTGTTTTAACAATGATCATGTGTTTAAAAACAACCGATTCTCCCGGATTCAGTACAAGTTTAAATAATGGAGCTTCTGGCTCGAATACCTGACTGCCCATGTTGTTGGTAGCAAACAAGCCCTAACCTCTCGCATGTGAATGCGCCGGATATCCCGGATTATTCTTGTTGTCGAGAATAGCTACAGAGATTTTTTCACCCGCTTTATCCGCTGACAAACAAACCCATTTGGTCGGCTTACCCCATACAGCACCTTTTTCAAAGCCTTCACTGTTACGGTAAACGCCATTTACCCCTTCATTATTCATCACCTTCACTTCGGTTGGGTTACCTTTAGCATCGAGAAACAAATCGGGTTGATTGGATGGTTCTTCAAATGCCCGATCCATACGAATGGCGATCAAACCTTCCTTGTTATCGGTAAACACCACCGTATCCTGCTGAGCAGTTAACTTGGTAATACGTTCGATAGTCCGCCAATCGCCCTCTCCACTGAATACAAACTTTGTTTCTTCCTTCAAGAGAACTTTATCTGCGTGATCTATCCAATCGGCTGCCACAACCAATGATCCTTCCTTACCTCCATTCAACGTACTAACAACATTACGATGCCTGATAGATCCATACATTGGCTTTTTGTCTGCCGGAATGGCATACGAATTATTCCAAAAATCGAGGCCATTCACGTCTCCAAAGTTAAACCAAGAACCTACGTGATGCGGATGGTCTACCCGTTCATTTGGACGCGGATCACGCGGAAATCCGCGAGTAATTACCGTTCCTTTGGATGTATAGATTGGGTCCAACACAGGCTTCTCCAAATCGGAAGGATAGATGTATGATGTAAATAATTTTCCATCATACAGAACATCAACCTTTTTTTCAGCATCATTTGGGATGATTTCAATGCCTTTATTTCCGCCACCACATGCGTTCACACTAACTATTATGATACCTAAAGTGAATACTCTTAAAAATACTTTTTTCATTCTGATTTACACATTATACTTAAACACTTTATCCCCAGCCATTACTTGTTGTTTCTTGGCGTCGAAAGTTACCCGCAATCCTGTACGATAAGCGGCAGTGGACATAATGCAAGCAATAGCATGGCTATATCCGGCCTCTACAGGTGCATTTGTTGCTATTTTTTTATTCAGTACACACTCCATCCAGTTACGCATGTGTGCGGATGTAAGCGGATCACCACCTGTATTAGCTCCTGCTGCTGCAGTAACTTGCGGCAAGGTATATTTTGCAAGCTGATTAGCTTGCAATCCCATAGATGAGGCTTCGCTTTGAGTCAATCCACCTGTAGGAGTAACCTCGTTGGTATCAAGATTCATCATACCACCGTTAGAATAATACAATTCTTTCACATCACCCGCCGAATTGCTGAAACGCGACGAATAAACCACTTGAAAGCCTTTGGCTTGATCGTTCAACGGACCATAATCGAACACGGCTGTAAGCGTATCTGCATTGCTACGCCCATCTTTCCATTGGTAAATACCACCATTAGCTACCACGCTACGAGGATAAGGCAACTCGCTAAACCAATGTACGGTATCGATCTGATGACTCATCCATTGTCCGGGAATGCCCGATGAATACGGCCAAAACAAACGATATTCCAAATATTTACGCGGATCCCAAGCTGCTTTAGGACGATTCATTTGATAGCGTGTCCAATCTACGTCACTTTCCTTAATGGATGCACATAAACTTGGACGGCGCCAACGGCCGGGTTGGTTTACGTTCCAACACATTTCCACCATAATGATATCGCCAAACTTACCCGATTTGATATAATCGTATGCCGCATGATAGTTTGATCCACTGCGGCGTTGAGAACCAATTTGCACAATTATTTTATTGTCTTTGCATGCCTTCAATGCTTCATTGGCATCGTCCATTGTTTCGGCAAACGGCTTTTCACAATAGGCATCTTTTTTATTTTTGGCGGCTTCGACCAAATGCAAAGCATGTTGAAAGTCGGCGGTACTGATAATGACTGCGTCAATGTCTTTCCGATCCCACAATTCATCATTGTTGCGGCATAAAGCAACATCCCATCCGGCTTTTTCTTTGATGAACGCTTTACCTTCATCACGGCGGCGATTCCACAAATCGCAAAGAGCTACCATTTCAAAATTCAATTCTGTCGCATGATTCATAAAAGATGGAAACAGAGATCCTCTGAACCGATCGGAAAAGCCGATTACACCGACACGCACTTTCGCATTGGAACCTAACACATTTCCATAACTTTTAGCACTTAAACCTAAGCCAACACCACCGATTGCTAGGGCAGCAGATCCGGCAGATATTTTTTTCAAAAAATCCCTTCTATTCTCCATGTTGTTGAATGATAAAATTTATAAAATATTATTGTGCATATTATAATTTTCTGATTTTGATATTCCGATACCATACCCGGTCGTTATGTTCTTGCAACAAAATGTAACCTTCTGGCGCTTCACCAAAGTTTTTCATATTGCTGTATTTGCTTTCAGATACTAATTTTCTGTATTCGGCGCTTCCACGCTCATATTCCAATACCTTAAATCCATTCAACCAATGTTCGACATGATTGTTTTTGGCAACGATACGACCAGTATTCCATTCTCCAATACCATTAAACTTTTTATTCTGATCTGCCGGTATCAAATCGTATAAAGAAGCCAATTTGCGATTCCCATCCCTCCCCATTTCAGCATCGGGATGTACTTTATCGTCTAAAACCTGATATTCAAGGCCCAAAGCTCCTTTATCATAAACGTTTTCCGTTACATAATACTTCACTCCGCTATTAGCGCCTTCCGTCATTTTAAAATCAAATACAAAGTCAAAATTATCAAACTGATCCACTGTAACGATATCTCCGCCTCCACCGCCTTCATTCTTAGGAAGTATCTCAAAAGCGCCATCGGTGATCACCCAACCATGATCCGGAAATGTTTCTTTAAGCACTCCACGCCAGCCATTGGTTGTTTTACCATCGAAAAGCAAAACCCAACCGTCAGCCTTTTCCTGATCAGTCAATGTATTCGGAGCAGCATCCACTTGTTTGGTTGAAGATGTATTAGATGCTCCACCTGAACAGCCTAGCAATAGTGCAATAATTGATAAGCACAAGCATATTTTTTTCATTTTCTTGAATAATTTATACAAAGTTTTGGGTAAATGACAATTCAAATCCGTGTTAAAAGTACATTGTTTTTCTTAAAAAGCCATTAGGAAAAGTATTTTTTTGATATGTCATCAAATGCAAATATTTTTTGCAGATTTAAAAAACTATATTACTTTTGCGCCACCAAAAATAAGGTGCCATAGCTCAGTTGGTAGAGCAACGGACTGAAAATCCGTGTGTCCCTAGTTCGATTCTTGGTGGCACCACAAAAAATCCCTGAAAGTTATCTTTCGGGGATTTTTCTTTTTCGTAAAACTCTACTTGACGTTTTGTTTCCAAAGTGCACTATAAATGCTGCATAATAGAAACAAAAGAGAAAATGAAGGTAATTGTCCGATTTTCCTTTAATATATTCTACCTTATGTCTTAAATAGAACTTGCTAATTGCGAAGTGATATCTATAAGCATTCGGACAAAAAAATCAGGCGGATAGATGCCCAACCAAAATACAATAGCTAATAAAATGTACTGTGAAATAGATTCGGTCATCGGTGGCCGGCGAATGTCTGAATATTCTATTTTCTTGGGAGAAAAGAGCAAGCTGAAAATGCTACGGCCAAAAGACCAAATGATTACAGTCAACAATAACATCAAGATAATCATCAATGCCAAATGGTTATGATCAATCATAGAAAAGAATATAAGGAATTCACTCACAAACATTCCCGATGGCGGCATAGCAGTGATGCAAAAGAAACCAACGAGCAAAACCAAACCGCCCCAAACATTGATACGAAAATAATTACCAACATCTCTTTTATCTACTGATTTAAAAAGATATGAAACCTGTCCGAATTGAAAAAACAAAGCAGATTTGGCAAAAGAATGCAGCACAATGTGTAATAACGCCGCAAAATAACCTGTTCCACCCATAGCCAATCCAATGGTTGCAATACCAATGTGTTCAACTCCTGAATAAGCCAACAATCGCTTATATCCTTTAGTCCGGGTCATGTAATATGCAGCAATCGCCACAGACAACATAGCGCTAATCAACATAACTTTCTGCGCCCACACGCCACATTCGTTGTGACGGACAATTTGAACAACACGAAAGATGGCAACAAAACCCCCATTACATAGGCAAGTCGCCAATAACGCAGCAGCGGGCGTAGGCGCTTGATCTTTGGCATCGACTCCGGCAGTAAACATCGGAAACAAACCAGCTTTAACCGTATAGCCTGAGAAAAGGAATAAGAATCCCATCCTTAACCAAAACGGATCAAGCTCTGATGAATGTTCGATTAATACGCGATAGGTAAAATCTTCCAATCCGGCTTTGGTGACGGCTACACTTAAAAAAAGCACTCCGATAAAAGATATGGCAATACTTACCGAACATACAAAAATATATTTCCATGTAGCTTCCAACGACTCAGGCGTCCGGTGATGATAAATCAACATGCACGACGCAATAGTGGTCAACTCTATAAATATCCATGTCGCTCCAATATGGTTAGAAAGATATACCCCGCTCATGGCTCCGCAAAAGAATGTAAGCGATGCAAGGTATAAATTGCGGACACGCATGGGTTCCCTGTTGTGTTCCAAGTATAAAAAGCTGTGATAATACCCCGGAATCATTAGCAAACTCAGTATGATTAAAAAAAGAATACCTAAAGAATCGGGAGTAAAAAGACTAAAAGTCGTATGATTCAATTGGTAAATCTCATACGCTAAGAACAACCATTGCACAACAATAAAGGCCGTTGCTGCAATGTGTTGCACATATTCGCGGCGCATCAAAAGGAACGAACCGCCAAATAAAACAACAGCTATGAAATACGCTATAATCATTTTAATCTCTTAATTGATTCAATTGTTCAACATCCGTTTCCTTGAATATATCACCAATTTTATTAATAAAAATGCCCAATACCAGGATACTCACAAAGATATCCAATAATATACCACTATTGACCAACATGGGCATCTCATTACCGACAGCCAACGACATAATAAAAATGCCATTTTCGATTACCAAATAACCCATCACATGGGTAATAATTTTTTTACGGGAAATAATGATAAATAATCCGACAAATACAGTGGATACAGCCACTACAAAGAAGACCATGTTCATAGAACCAATATCAATGGTGCTAGCGCCTAAAAACGAACCAACAATCAATAAAGTAATGACAAGCAAGGATACAAAGTTAGGGACAAAAGGCTCGGCCTCGCGCGTGATTCCATTTCTCCGAATGATATTCTTCATAAACAGAGGTATAAGCAGCGTCTTGAAAATGATAGTTTCCAAAAGAATAAAAGTCAAATTGGCCCAATTCATATCTCGCAATTGGATATATGCTACCCCAAATAATAACACCCCTTGCACCATCAATATATTGATATAGGTGAACAAGCGATTAGATATACCCAAATAAAGAAGGGTCATCGAGAAAACAACCAACAAAACATGTGTCATGGTCAAACCATCAAATAAAAGACATACAAAAGTAGTCAATATTTAATTTTAATGATTATCGAAAACAATACCTAACGTCACATCAGTTTAAGTAATTGAATATTGATAATCGATTATTGAATATTAGTGTAACTTTCATTAAATCAATCTTAAATAAATACATCAAACCGTCGATTATATTGGCGGGAGTACTTATCTATTGGATTAATAGATATTTGCGAATATTCAATATACAATATTCAATTATCAATTATATATAGACGATATATCTGATTGGCATGTTTGAAGTTCTATTTTGGCATATGTTTTTGTGTTTTTGTTAAAACTTTTTTGCGAGAAATCTGTTATACTTTCAAACAATCAAAATAAAGTATCATGAAAAACATCTTCTTATTTATCGGGCTTTTCGCACTCATATTAACATCTTGTGGCCCAAGCTATACCGTTGTCAGAAGCGAAACGTACGACGCATCCACTTTGGCTCCAGGCAAAAAATTTGCTTTTCTTGAATCGGAAGGACAACTACCTGCCGGAATGATGGAAGGCGATTATCAAACAGTTTGTAAAGCAATTGCCGACCAATTGATTGCCCGCGGGTTTAAACCGGATAAAGACGCTGATCTATTATTGAAAATAGGCGTTACCCAAGGAACAGAAATCGGCACCAAAGATGCCATACCTGACTGGGCTCCTTATTGGGTTGGCCCCAGAGCATCCATGTATCGCAGCTATTATGACAATGCACAAATCATTGATTATGTGGCTACAAAAGCATATTTATTAATGGACATGATTGATGCTAAAAGCGAAAAAGTTGTCTATGATGCAGCTGTAAGCGGCGATGTCGGTGATGGTAAATTACTAAAAGACATTCGTACGCCCGATTCAATGACAAAAGTAGCTTCAGGATTATTTAAAAATTTCCCGGTGAAAGCTCCTAGTACTAAAAAATAAAACAAGACCCTGATTGTTATGAAAAGCGTTCCAAATTATTAGGAGCGCTTTTTTTATGAGAAAATTTAACCCAAGTTCGGGATATGTCATTAATCGCTCATATTCCTGTAATTTATAAGCAAATGGAATACTGCTTATTTGTACTACACTTTATACCAATCCCGAATAGAGATTGCATATTTATAGAAAATCATCATGTAACCGATATGCGACTCCGAAAGGGGTCATATACAATTGATCATTCGAATATCAATAAATATATGAATCCTTCGGATTCTTATCCCGAGCTGATGTCAGGTTAGGAATGAGCTTTGAATCATCCAATAACAGTAGCCTATGAGCAATTGATATTTTATTTTTTCGTAATAGTATCAGAAAACCGTTTAAAACCTAACAAGGATCAGTTTTCTGTTAGGTCTTTTATATCACAAATGATTTCTGTTTTCATTTTTTTTGCTACTGATAAGACAAGTCCGTCGACGAAGAAAACCAGGCACACAATAAGCAAACAAATACCTAAAACAACAAGTTCCCACAAACAAAAACGGATCGCTGTCAAACAACAACGATCCGTTCACTTGCTTTATATTATTTTACTGCACTATAACCTTTTGAGCAATACCTAACTCAGCAACCCGTAAAATATATGTTCCTTTCGCCTGGTTGCTGATATCGATAACCGATTGAGTTCCGCCCAGACCGGTTTGAGCAACGGATTTGTAAATCAATTTACCCGACAATGAATATATTTCAACAGTTACCTGAATGTTTGTTTGGGTATCCCATTGAATAGTAAATCTGCCATCGGTAGGATTCGGATATAATTTCAAAATACCCTTTTCCATATCTCCAATACCCGTAACAGATTTTATATCAATTTGCTGGCTCACAATACATCCGATATCATCCCGAATCTGAACAACATAAGTTCCTGATGCCAAGTTGCTATAAACATGTGGATTGGTGTATGCTGTAAATCCGGACGCTTCATTAGCAATAAGCTGGAATTGATACTTGTCGCTAGTTGTTCCACCGCTTGCCGTTGCTGTGAGCGTACCACTGGTAGTCGATACAATCGCATCTGTCGCCACAACCGCCACTGCAAGATCATCTTCCCGGATAGTTATAGTTTCAGGATAAGTGAACGAACATTTGGTTGTTTGCTCTACCACCTTTGCGTGATAGTTTGCAGCAATGGCCAACTTTTCATAGGTAACTATTCCGGTTGAAACTTTAGTCTGCGTATGCGCGGTAGTATTGCCACCTGTCAATGTATAGGTATATATGGCCCCGCTTTGTGCACCACCTGTGGCTTTCAAGGTAAGCTTACCGGTATTGGGCTGGCTGCCGGCGCAAATATCCTGCGGAGTAACTTGCGTAAATTCCAATGCAGGATTATCGTTGGTGACTACAATATTATTCAACACCGCACCACACGCGATTTGGTCAGATACAACCAAACGATAAGTACCACCATATAAATTAGAAAATATCGCTGCTCCTCTACTGTCTATTGTATAATTGGTGATCGCATCAGAAGATCCATCTTTATATACGGCATAACTTAATATCCCCAGCCCGCCTGATCCATCATCACCACCGGACGCCATAACGGTAATTTTTCCGGTTGGCGTATCGGCACACAACACACCTGTCGGTTTGGCAGAGCTAATCACAATAGCATTTGGTTGTGTAACTTCTATAACGTTTGTAACAACCATACAGCCCGGAACAGTTTCAGTATCCACAATTCCTGCCTTTACTTTATATTGGCCGGGCAACACCTTTTCAAAGGTGTATGAAGCTGCATCTAAAAATTGAGTAATCACAGTTGCTCCTGTATTGGCATCGACCAAACCAAACCAATTTTGTCCGCCACCGGCTTCAACATGTATATACCCAACAGTATCCTTGGTATTCTCTATGTTACAGGTATAAGAACCCACATCCGGAATCAACGTTCCCCCGATACGGGAAACACTGGTTTCTGCTGAAACAACGCAACCAGTCGGATTATCTGCACGCCGTATACTTATTTCATATATGCCCGGAGGACAATCGATAAATTCTTTATTGGTTGTCCAATCTACAAAATAAGGTTCTGTTCCATGTGCCGTCAACAAAGCCTTATATTCCATTGTAACACCTTGTGGGAACACTCCATTAACGGTAATCTTTCCTTTACTGGTAAAACTGCCGCATGTAGCTTCCTCCACATCTATACCGGTAATCGCCATAGCATCCGAAGGCAAAGCAACAGTAAAATTGCCTGTTTTACTACAATAACCATCGTTGTAGGATACGAGAACCGAATAATTTCCCGCTGGTAAATGCATCGCTTTATCTGTACTAAGGCTATCGATCACACCATTACTTCCAGACCAAATATAAGTATACGGCCCAGCGCCCCCAAGCACATTCAATTGGATAGACCCATTGATTGCTTTTGCATCACAACCGGTCACATTACCCACTGTACCTTTAACAGATATAATCGGACAAGCCTTGGCCATATAAACATCCGATGTACTCGAACTTGGAGTGGTACTATTATATCCCGGATTTGTATATAGAGAATCTCCTATTGCTAAAGAAGCCGATTTAAATGAACCAGTTAATTTGAAACTTTTGGGAGAAAATACCAATCCTTTAGCATTATCAGCAGCAACACCTTCCAAAATATCAATATTGGTCAATGTTTGATCTTGATTAATTTCATATGCTGCCACAAACATCCCTGGAGGTATGATTCTACCATCGGGTAAGGCTACTTGAGCACCCAACAATCCTGCAACATATAACAAGTTATTTTGCACTTGAAGCGCATATACATTATCATTCGAAGGAGAGCCCTCCGAATACGCTTCAATAAGATTACCATTACTACTATTGAGGCTTAAAAGAAATATAGCAGACCTACCATCAACTCCCGGATGAGCCAAATTAAGCGGATGACCATCATAAGCAAGATCTCCAGACGCAAATAAGCCTGTAACGTATAAGTCATCATGACTACCCATAGCTATTGTCTGTATGGTTGATGTCTGTGAACTAGTACTATTTTTTAACCAACCGTAATTTCCATCTTTATCCACTGAACCAATAAAGAAATATTGTAACGTATTATTGCTAAGATTAGGCCCTGTGGTATATGTATCGCCTTTACGATCTGTAAATGTCATGGTTTGATAAGTATATCCTGCAAAAATAACACTATCATTATTAGCAGTAACGATACTCGAAACAAGTGATGCTCTGGTTAATGATGTAAAGTAAGTTACATGCCATGAATAAATTCCATCAGAAGACAATTTAGCAAGAAAACCTGAATTAGCTCCTAGTGATGCATTTGTAGTACTAGTAACAAATAAAGCATCACTGGCTGTACGTCCCCCCAATAAAACATTTCCATCGGCATCAATTGCTATAGAAAACACATTTTGCAATCCAGGACCCGCTAAAATATTTTTAACCCAGAGCAATTCCCCGGTTTGGCTACTATATTTAGCTAAAAAAATATTTTGTGCACCACTACCTGCTGGCTGCGTTAATAATTCTGGCTCTCCTGACGCATTTCCAAATATACAATCTCCTTCTCCATATACTCCAGCAATTAAAATATTACCATCA
>JAVBPN010000128.1:0-7651 GCA_031549585.1 Bacteroidales bacterium | reverse complement strand
AGGCCTCCAAATATCAATATTGGGTACAATAGCGAGTATCTTTATGTCATCTCTATCACTCTTGCCTGCGTAGGAAAACCGGTATTCCACAGCAAATGAAGCACTGCCTTTATCATCATTTTCACCAAGAAAGTATATTCCTCCAATACCAGGATGTAATTGCCACTTCCCACTGCCCAAAGCATCGGTAGTAGCAGTTGGGAAAACAGCTTTTAGAGCATATCCTAAAAATAAATGCCCCACATCATAGGCATAGCTTGTAAATCGCAAACTAATATCAGATAATCCAAAATCCACTTTTTCGTCTGAGGTCATATTGGTACGTGATAAAGGCAAATCAAGCCGAAAATGATCCCGGCCTTTCATCGTGTACACCCCTCTGATGGTATAATTTTCAAAATATTTACTATTGCCATAATTGGTCCGGTCATAACGAGGGCTGATAAATGTAAAATCGCGGAAAGGATATGCAAAATGGTCTATATTTCCTCCTCCGAGCACTCTTTCATTGGTCTGAGTTTGTCCATTGACGGGCAAAAAAGACAAAAGTAATAATCCGAAAGTAAAAAACTGTCGATGCATTGTTGATAAATTTACCAGCTTCAACGCAACAAACCGATAAAAGTTTAGTTTCCATTGAAAGATATGGATATGAAAATATGAATACACACGACACACATAGGTTCAACTCATCGTTCATACTTATATAGAAATAATCGCTTATTTTTGTATCGTTCCAAAAAATATAACCATGATTGAACTTAAAGAATCTTGGACGGACACATATCCAATTCATTCCTACGAAGTGGATTGCCACAGTTGTTTGTCTATTACATCAGCCATCAATTATTTTCAAGAAAGTGCGTGGCGTAATGCCGAATCGATGGGATTTGGATTCAAACAATTGAGTGAAAAAGACCGTTTTTGGGTGCTCTCGAGATTATATTTGGAAATGTACCGGTATCCTGTTTGGGGAGATACGGTGTTATTGGAAACATGGCCTAAAGGAATGGAAAGTCTGTTTGCACTTCGTGATTTTCGCTTTAAGTCTGCTGATGGTAAAGAGATTCTTGGGGCTGGAACAACAGCGTGGTTGATTATCGACGGGACAACACACCGGTTGCAACGCATTGATCATATATGCGAAGATATGCCATATTATCCTCAAAATGCTTTGCCGCGCCAACCCGAAAAAATTGAACTCCCAGAAGTCATGCATGCCAACGGGACCATTGTCACCGGTTACTTAGATGTAGATGTAAACAACCATGTCAATAATGTTTGCTATATCAATTGGGCGATCAATCACCTTCCGGTAAAAAAGTCGTATTTAAGCATAAAATCTATTGAAGTCAATTATTTGGCCGAAGCATTATTAAACTATCCTGTCGAAATAATGTATGGAGAAATAGATAACGATCTATACGTTTGTTCCTTGCGTCATCCGGAAACCGGGAAAGAATATTGCCGGTGCAAAATACAAATAAATGGAAAATTGAAAATGGAAAATTGAAAGTTATATGGGACATTGTACATCTTGTACCGTGCACCGTGTATCATACACTCGTAAATTTTCAGCTACATTTTGACGATCACATGAGTAAACTTTATGCTTTACGTGTTTGTTGATTAGGCAACCAAAACCGCATACGATTATCACATTGAATTCTGTACATATCTTAAAGCATATTATCGTACTTGCGGTAACGGTATTACCGAAAATAATATTCAGGGTAAATAAAATTTTTATGTATCAGTTCAACCGGATCAATATTTACCCCATTATATTGTTTTTACTTACATCTTCTATTCCTGTATATAGCCAATTCTATGAATCAGGAACCGATCCAGCATCCATACGTTGGAAACAAATTCATACCAAACATTACCGGATAATTTTTCCGGCTGATGCAGAAGAATCCGGTAAACAAACGGCTGATGTACTAGAATATATTTATCAAGCCGAAGGAAAATCGTTAGATCATTATCCAAAAAAAATCCCGGTCGTACTTCATAATCAATCGATTGTATCTAACGGCTTTGTCGTTTGGGCGCCCAAAAGGGCAGAATGGTTTTTGACCCCACCTCCTGACAATTATGCCCAAAGTTGGATCAATCAATTGGCCATTCATGAATCAAGGCATGTTGTACAAGTGGATAAGTTGAATCAAGGTTTTACGAAAGCCTTAGGAGTTGCCATAGGCCAACAAGCAGTGGGCGTTGTGTCCGGATTAGTTCCTCAATGGTTTCTCGAAGGTGATGCAGTAGCCACAGAAACCGCATTGAGTAATTCAGGAAGAGGACGTGATCCGGCTTTTGAGATGCCGCTACGAACGATCGCACTCAATGGAGATTATCAATTTTATGACAAAGCAGCGTTCGGTTCATATCGCGATTATGTGCCCAATCATTATGAATTAGGATATCAGTTGGTGGCACGGTCAAGAGAACGGTATGGTAGCGATGTGTTCAACTTACCACTCGACTATGTCGCAAATGAACCGTACTTCTTTTTTGTCTATCCGTTCAATATCGGATTACGCAAAAGGACAGGTCTTGTTACTAAAGAGTTATATTATGCAACAATCAATGACTTGACTTCACGTTGGACAGAGCAACAAAGCGCTATGCCATACGAAATTAATACTCCTGTAAACCAAATCCCGAAAATACATACGAATTATCGTTCCCCCCAATATCTCAACGATTCGCTTTTCTTGGCACAAAAAACAGGAATGGCACAAACCATACAATGGGTAAGCGTGTCTAAAAACGGGAAAGAACAGGTGGTTTTCAATCCCGGCATTGTCAATACCGAACGATTCTCATATTCAAATGGGAAGTTAGTATGGTCGGAATCCGTATCTGATATTCGTTGGACGAATCGTTCTTATTCGGTCGTTAAAGTGCTTGATTTGCATTCCGGCAAAGAACATATGTTGCAACGAAAATCACGTCTTTTTTCGCCATCGCTTTCTCCAGATGGAAAGACTATTGCAGCCATCGAGATTTCTACCCATAACGTTTTCGCGTTGGTATTGCTGGATGCAGTAACCGGCCATGAAGTAACCCGGATCACCAGTATGGATGAAATTCAAATGCCGTCATGGTGTGCAGATGGATCACATGTTTTATTGATCGTAAACAATAAAGATGGAAAATCAATCAAAAAAGTAGATCTCATTACCGGATGGTTTAAGCCTGTCCTTGCACCAACATTTCAGAATATAGGTTATCCGTCCGACGCAGGAGAATATGCATTTTTTTCAGCCCATTACAATGGTATTAGCAATATTTATGCTGTAAATTACCAAAGTGGTGAAGTAAAGCAAGTAACTTCGGCACAGTTTGGCGCATTCGATCCGCAACCAAATATGTACAATAACCGGCTATTATACACAGAATATTCGGCAACAGGATACAATATCGTTGAAAAAAGTATGGATGCAACACAATGGATACCCATTGAGGCATTAACCGACCATTCGGTAAAATTATACGAAACGCTGGCTGCTCAGGAAAATTTCAATGTGCAAGACAGTGTAATTCCCAAAACTACACATGAGGCCAAACCATTTCGTAAATGGACAAACTTGTTTAATTTACACAGTTGGGCGCCATTGTATTATGAAGTAAATACTTCAGATGTTTCTTCCACCAAATTCTATCCGGGCCTTGTATTATTTTCCCAAGATTTATTGGGCAACTTAATATCTTCCGCAGGGTATTCGTGGAGAGGGTATAATGCATTTCATGCCAATTTAACATATAAAGGGTTGTATCCCATGTTCGACTTTACATTTGATTATGGCGGACAGCAACAAGTTTTAGGCTCTAGTACAAATGAGAATTACCAGATCAATCCGCAAAACCAGAGTACAAGTTTTGCCGTAAGATCATATGTCCCGTTCGTTTTTACCCGAAACCGTTACATTACCGGACTGGTACCCCAAGTCAAGTTATCATATTCCAATAGCTATTTGTATTCTAATGTTTCAGATAATTATCAGCGTGGATTGTGGGAAACCGGTTACAGCATCAATGTATACCGTTATTTAAGGCCATCGCAGCGCGACCTATTCCCTAGATGGGGCGCTGTATTGCAAGCAGCTTTTCAGCATACACCGGTCAACACCGAACAATTGGGATATATTTATTATGCATACGGCCGTATGTATTTCCCGGGAGCGCTCAAGCACCACAGTCTACAAGTAAGCGGGGCTTGGCAACAACAACATGCAAAATACCTGCTTTTTGCGACTTTACTCAATTTTCCACGAGGCTACGCCAATGGACGTACTGAAAAAATGAGCATGGCAACAGTTGAATATGCTTTTCCTTTCGCTTATCCCGATTGGAGTTGGGGCATTTTTGTATATTTAAAACGTGCACGAGCCAATGTGTTTTGCGATATCGCCGAAAACCGTTATCGGGTATATGACCGGAATATTCAGGCTTTAAGGTGGAACACCAACCAAATGCTTAGCGTTGGATTAGATTTATTAGCAGATGCCAATTTTTTTCAAATACACTTTCCGGTGAGTATTGGATTAAGGACAGTTTATGTGCCTGAAACAAATAAAGTTCAACCTTCTTTACTGTTGCACGTCAATTTCAATTAAATCAGCTAAGACCAAACAAACATGCAAGAACAACAATTAAAAAACGTTATCGAACAATTCGATATACAGGGCATAGTCGCGTTAGTAAAACCGCTTGGCGCCGGGCATATCAACGATTCATACAAAGTGATAACAGAAACGGTTGCTACGCCCGATTACGTTCTACAGCGCATCAACCACTATATTTTTAAAAATGTAGATGCTTTGCAGGATAATATTCGCAGAGTGACAGATCATATTCGTAATAAACTGACTGCAGCAGGTGTTAAAGATGTTGAAAATCGTGTGTTACGATTAGCTCCAGCCAAAGATGGCAAACTTTACCATAAGGATACCGATGGTAATTATTGGCGTATTCTGTATTTCATTCCTGATAGCCATAGCTATGATGAAGGTATCACGTCTGAATTGGCTTTGTATGCCGGACAAGCCTTCGGTGATTTTCAGGCGATGCTGGCCGATCTTCCCGGAACACCATTGGTAGAAACCATCCCAAACTTTCATAATATGGAAAACCGGTTGGCAACGTTTCGCCAGGCTGTGAAAGACAATAAAGCCAGCCGCCTTGCTAAAACGCAGTACATGGTGGATGAAATAGAAAAACGCGCTGACGAGATGTGCAAAGCCGAACGTTTGCATCGTGAAGATGTGCTGCCGAAACGAATCAATCATTGCGACACAAAGGTAAACAATGTATTGTTCGATAAAAATAACCAGGTTTTGTGCGTAGTGGATTTGGACACGGTGATGCCGGGTTATGTGCTTAGCGATTTTGGTGACTTTATGCGTACCGGCGCTAATACCGGCAAAGAAGATGATATGGATCTGGATAATATTTCCATCAATATGGCGATTTTTAAGGCATATACCAAAGGATATCTTGAAAAAGCCAAATCGTTCTTATTGCCGATAGAAATCGAGAACTTAGCTTTTGGTGCCAAATTGTTGACCTATATGCAAACAGTACGCTTTTTTGCAGATTATCTGGACGGCGACCTGTATTACAAAATACATTCGCCTGAACATAATTGGCAACGTACAATGGCACAATTTAAACTATTGCAAAGCATGGAAGAAAATTTCGATGAGATGTGCCGGATTGTGATTGAAGCTGCAAAATAAATAATCGGTACCCTTGAAAATCATAACCGGAGTATTCGGTTAATTATAATCCTGCAATTTTATTGCTAATCTCTGACGGGCAAAAAACAACCTGCTTTTTACTGTTCCGAGTTTGATTCTCAAGTTACCAGTAATTTCTTCATATGAATAACCGGCAAGAAGCATCTCAAACGGCACTCTTAAATGGTCATCTAACCGATTGATAGCATGTCGAATCTCTTTCTCACTATATACCGAAGCTGGATCATTATCGAAAATATCTTTACATCTGCTTAAGAAGAACAAATCTTTGGTATTATCGAAAGTTGTATTTTGTTTCACACTCTTACGGTAATTATTGATAAATGTGTTTTTCATAATAGTATATGCCCATGCTTTCAAGTTGGTCGATTCTTCAAATTGATGGCGATGTGTAAATGCTTTTAAAAAAGTATCTTGCAGTAGGTCTTGTGCGTCATCTTTATTGGCGGTCAATCGGAGCGCATAACGATTCAACTGATCTTTTAAATGAACCAGGTGATTATTAAATTCAGAATCGGTCATCATACTAATAGATTTAAGAAGAATAATTCCACATTTTATGTGGTAACAATTTTGCAACAAAAAAGTTCATTCTTAAGTCAAAAATATTTTATGATTACCTGTTTTAATACCCAAAGGTTTAATAATACTATATCTGATTATTCATACTTCGACCTATATTTACCTCCATTACAATCAACGTCACCAGAACCATAACAAAATACTTCGCCTACTTCACCTTGAGTTAAAGCTTCCATATTGCTTACAACCATTTGGTTATCTATAGTATAATCAGAGGCCAAATTGACATGCAACGTCACTATCCATATGCTGGCCAAACAAAACATAGCGCCCACTAAAAGTCTCAGTTTTTTCATGGTTATTATATTAATAGGGTTTAATAATACGACAAAGATAAAATAAAACAGGCATTTTTATATATTTTTGTTTATTTTTTTGTGGTATTCTGAAAAGAATTCTAATTTTGTCATTGTTAAAACTATTTCTCATGAACATGAAGAAAATTTACGCTAAATATATCGGTACGGCTGCTTTGGTTGTTTTACTTATGCTACAGGCTGCTTGGGTGAATAGATTGTACCGTTCGTCTTTGTTGAATTATTGCCAAATAATGAATCAATGCCTAACACAAGTAATAGATGAGGAATTGAAAATGCGCTTGGTTTCACTGGGTGCAAAATTTGATATGTCGTATATACCTTACACTGATGCCGACACCGCAACATTTATTACTAAAATTATTACCACTCCGGATACTGTTTTTGAAGTTCGTATCAATAAGAATGACCCAACCGTTCTGTTCAAAGTTCATCAGTATGTACTGAATGACTTTCTCCCTATGGATGTGAAGACGGCAGATATTCTATTCCGTCGCTGTATGAATGAACATTCTTTTCCGGTAAAGGATAGTTATATTGAGCTTATCAACCTGAAAAAGCACGTTGTTATCAGCTCTGATGCGCCGGAGGAAAAATCATCCGAATACGCAGAGTCGAACACTATCTCCCTTGACATTATCAATACCATTGGAGTAAAGGCATATACGGATGTGGATGTTTTGATTATTATCAAGCCTTTTTTGACTTATTTGATCATTACAATCATTTTGACCTTGATTGAATTGTGCTGCATTGTTTGGTTGGTGCGGACTATTTACCGGCAACGCAAGCAAGCTATGTTCTGGCTGAACAATATGACCAGCGATTTGGGGCGGTCGGTGACAATGGCCGAAAAAGATATGGAAGAGATGATCGAGCGGATTAGAAATGATACTTATTCGGAAGAAGACCTGCTCGCCTTTGACCGGATATATGAACAGTTTCAGTATTCCAACGACTATCTCCAATTGATGCAGTATATTCTTG
>JAVBPN010000237.1:0-7970 GCA_031549585.1 Bacteroidales bacterium | reverse complement strand
TCGCTACAAAAAAAAATGCAGGCTGTATCACGAAGGCTTAATTAAAAGCTTTTATGATATATATGATGATTATACGCCTTTGCTTTCGTGGCGAAAAATTTTGTTTTCCAAAAAAGAAAAAACATATAAAAAGAAATATCCAGGCAAACGAAAAATGAAAAAACAAATAAAGGAATTGGAAAAACAATGTAAACAAATTAACAAAAGTAATACGATATTATAATGCCCCCATTCGGCTTAGGCTGTGCCTAATCGGATTTATGGATAGAACGGCCGAGGTACAACCTCGACCTAACAAGAGGAATTACTTTTGTGTGAGATAAGGTGCTTTTATGAAACAAAATAACAATAAATTTATCGTTATATTGCGTTCCATATAATGAAAAATAAACCACAAACCAGAAGAGATTTATGTCATTTAATTGATCGGCTTCACAGCATGATGTGGGCAAAATCTGCCATCAGTTTATTTTTTAACAATCAATTCAAAAATGACACATTATTTATAAGTTCCATTATCAAGAATGATGATAAAATCAGGCCGAAAATCCATAAAAGATATATATGTGGTCAATATTTTTCATACCTATTCGGCTTTTTATTACCATTAAGCCTCTTAGCTTTTTTTACGTTATTTGCACATCTTTCGATTGCGAAATATCGATCGGATGGGAGGTTAGATGATATTATTTTTGGAACAATCGGAAACATACGTAACTGGCTATATATCCCCTGTGTACTTATACTTATTATATATGTGGTAAGGCTAATAGATATTGGGGGAAAGTCAGAATCAAAATTTATGGCTTTGTTAAGATGGTATAAAGAAGAAATTAAAAAAAGGCCGGAATGGGAGATAAATAAAATTATTAAACAAAGCCACATCCCATGGTATACAAAGATCATAACCCATTTAACAGGAATTTGGGTGGTATATACTTTAAAGGAATAATATGATAAAAAATTTCTCATATATTAATGGTGAAGGAGCAACCGTATCGGTTAGATTGACTGATAACCCTTCAGAAGCGTTATATTCTGAAGAGGATAAGGAATTATTTTTTGAAATTTATTTTTCAAAAAAAATAGGTATTTCATGGATGAACAATGACGAACAAATTCAATTAATCAAAAAAAATGAAAAGATAACTGGTTATCCTTCTGTTGATTTAAATTATATAATTGTCACTCGTGATCGTTCTATAATCATTGTATATAATGCAGATGGCACTATACATAACACCGTTTCTCTTCCAGCTTTAAAATCCGAACTTTCAAAAAGACATTTTCGTAATATGAAATATCCTAATACAATGTACTTTGGAAAGATATCGTGGGAAAAAGACCAGAATGATCGTACAACTGTTGCAGTAGTAATTGGTTTTGCTCAAGGATGGTATGAAATTCAATCTTTCGATCCTGAATCCGGTGAGTTTGGCGAATGTATAAGTAGTGGAAGAATTTAAGTAGGTATGAAATATTTTCGTACCTTACAATAGGTAATTTTAAATTACCAAATGAAAATAGCTTTAATTGATAAGCCATGAAAATTATAAAACCAAATGATTTACCAAGAATCTTAACTGAAGATATAGTGAATATTTTGGCAGAGATGGCTGATGAGATGCCACAATCTCAAGAATGGAAAGAAATATTTATACTTCTTTCCCATGATGACTTAAGGCGAATATTTGATAAAAAAATTGAAATTCAACGTCGTAAGACACAAGAAAAATATGATTTAATGTCTGATGAAGAAAAGGCGGAAGAAGCAGCAAAATGGGAGAAATTATTGAAGAACAAAGATCCACACAAATTCTATGGCAACATGGGGCAACCAGAAACCCCAGGGGAATATAAAAATAGATATGGGACTTATCCTCCTGGTTATGATGATCAAGGAAATAAAATCAAGAAAGAATAAATGTAGCTAAACACGGACTCTTCTTCTTTAGCATTCGTGCACCTTTCCGAAAGCAGGCCTGCAATTTTAAAAAGCAGGCGGGCTTTTACTCAAGAGCAGGCGAGCGTTTACCCAAAAGCTCACGGGCTTTTACCTCCGGATATTTCAAGTACTGATCCTAGTATGATCTATCAATTAAACGGAAATACAACCGGGTTTACGAGCTTCTGCGAGGCCAATTGTCGTTTATAACACGGGGATGATCTATTTGATAATCTCCGGTTTAATAAAATTCGTAGGTATATTTATATAAAGTGTGTAAGTTGTAACTTGCGTAAAAGCCTTCTATTTCGGCATACAGGCCTTTTGAGTCGTATGTGATTTTCTTGGTAGAAACATCTTTAACATTGCTGCTTTTTCTCCATTTTTCAACGATTAAGTCGCCTGCACTGTTGTATGAATATTCGTGCGAAACGAATTTAACATCATTCAAGGTAACAGTTTCTTCTTTGACAGGCCTTGACGCATTGTCATATTGATACAGCTTTTGATATTCCAATTGATTCCCTGCACGTTTCTTTGTCTCTTCCAACATGGCTCCGCCATCATTGTATGAACAATTAATTGTATGAACAACTCCTCCCGAACCTTCCAATTTGGTTTCTTCGACCAATAACCCTTTGGCATTGTACCGGTCTTGTTGCTTGTATATTAGCACATTGCTGGCATTAAATATTTCTATGTCTACACGATCTCCTGAGTATTTCAATTTCCGGACTTCGACCACAGCATTGGCAGTGGTGTAGGTGATTTCTGCCAGCTTATTGGCTTCGTATTTGAATGTGTTTTTATATGCGGTGGCTCCGTCAAATCCCGATTCTTCTATTTTGTTGCCATTGGCATCGTATACCGTATTTTGGCTATATTGTATTTTATCCCGTTTGTTTTGATAACGTTCATAACCGGTTTGCCTGTCCTTGTTGTCGTATTTGTAAACAGATATGGTGATTTCTTTCCCTTCGGCATTATAAGTAGTCACTTCTACAGCATTTCCTTTAGTGTCAAATTTCGCAATTTCTGACTTGTAACCTTTTGTTTTCGGTTTCCCATTTTCGAAATCATGCGTCCATTGTGTTTGCGTTTTTACCTTGGCTTTAGCAATCCGTTCCTTTTCCTTCGCATCAGAATCGTATTGCACATTTAGCGGATTAAGCCATGCCAACATAAATAATATGACCACTAACTTGCTCACAATTATACTATTTAATTAACGTTTTGTTTTTTAAAGTCTTCACTATGGTATCAAAGACTTGTTCTGCCGGCAACATTTCGCGACTATCACTACAATCCACCATCACAAATCCGGGTTCATTTTTCAACGAAAGATATGTTTCGCGAACACGTTTCTGAAAATCGAGATCCGCTTCATGAATGTCCTGTTTGCCTTGTAAATAACTCCGTTCACTTCCGTTACGTTCTGCTGTTAACTTTTGTTGTGTGAAATGGAACGGTACATTTAGAAAAATATTCAAATCGGGCTTGGGTAAACCATTGTATTCAAATTCCAAATGGAGAATCCATTGCCGCAAAGCCTCGCGTTCTTTTTCATCTTGAACTTTTGCACATTGGTATGCAATGTTCGAGTACACATAACGATCAAACAAAACAGTATCGCCATTGTTCAACCATTGTTCCAGGGTGGGCTTGAAATCTAACCGGTCACCGGCATATATCAATGCGGTTAGGTATGGGTTTACTTGCTGGATATTGCCCAACTCCCCTCTCAAGAAGCGAGCAATAAGGTCGCCATAGATGCCATCTTCCAAGCGAGGAAAATGTAAGGAACGGCAATGATGTCCATGTGCATGCAAATATTCCTGCAACATGTTGAGTTGCGTTGATTTGCCTGCTCCGTCCAGTCCTTCTATGACGATTAATGCCATTATTACTTGTTGTTAATTAGATCCAAATACCCTTGACAGGATATCCTTGCCTGTTTGTGCAGCCCATCCGAACGGGTCTTTGCGAATTTTCTTTTCTACATCACCCACTTTTAGGAATAATCCGTCCAATGCTTTTCCGGTTACATATTCCCCTAAGTTGGTATTAATTGATTCTATAGGAAGCGCAGTACCCACAAAAGGAATGGTTTCGGCTGTTTCAACAATGGTATTGACCGCTCCTGTAAAAGTTGACCAGATTTCTGTTGTTCCGGTACTTGATAATGCGTTATTAACAGGCGTTCCGTATGCTTTGACCAATTGTTCATATGTTTTCGCCCTGAGATATCCGGTTGCCGCGGTGGAGTCAAATGCCTCCGAAGCGCTTTTGTTGGTGTTGGCCGGATTTTGTCCCTTTACAATGGACCATCCGTCGGAAATGGAAAGGCCGGTAATGGCGCTCTTAAAAATAGGCGCTGCGCTTTTTGCTGATTCTTCTGCTGCGGTGTTGAGCGCTTTAACCGTGTTGGAAACAGTTTCATCAAAGTTATACCCCAACAGGGTAATGGCTGTTTTTGCAATGGTTGAATTGTTGATCAGATTGACGGCAGTTTGTGCCTCTTCCGGCAATAAAATCTTGATTGCTTCGTCTTTAAAATATCCGCCAACCTTTGATACGGTGGTAACTGTAGAATCGGTTCCCACTTCGAGTGCGGTTTTTAAACCGTTTACAACATCATCTGTCCCCAATCGGTCTATTATTTCATCGCATGAAGAAAAACAGACGGACAATCCGATTAAAAGAGTAATTAAAATATGCTTGTTCATTTATCTATGTTTGAAATGGATTCATTAAATATACAAATATCATCCGCCAAGGATTTGGGTTATCTGTATGATCATTTGTCTAAAAGCCCAAAAAGTATGCCGACGCATCCGAAAACAAGCTCACTTTCTGTTTTCGACGCTGAACCGGATTTGGGTATACGTATGGTAATTTTTATTTGTTGGCTGGTATTTGCTTTAAAATCCCATTGGGGAGTTTTATTTTCTTTCCGGTTATCGAATAAAATATTCCTGTTAATATCTGATACTACAAATTCGGCGTCGGGCAGGCTTCCATCAATGCAAATCATCATGCGATAACGTTGTCCGGCAAATATGGTTTTGTAGATTTCAGCTTCTTCGCCTTCATTCATGATGATTGCATTATAGTTTCCGTCATGTATGTAAGGAGAGAGCTTGGGTTGGCAATCGCTTTTCACAAAAGATTTGCATTGTGCCCTAACTTCCGAATGGCAAAGCATACATGTAATGAAAGCAAGTATAATGGTTACTGTGCGCATAGTCTAAAATTTTGTGAAGTTAGAACGTACCGTTTGTATTTGAGATTTGATCGCTGCATACATTTCGGGTGTCACATTATCTGTATGTGTAGATTCAAGTGTTGTTATTTTTTCATCGGGATCATATCCGACCTTGTTTTGCCCCATTTCTGTCCCTATCTGGTCATAAAGCATGGCCAATCCTTTCATTTCATCCATCAATGCAGCGATATCGGGATGATCTTGTACATCCGACATGGCTTTCCACAATAAATCAAATGTAAGTTTTTGATCAACGACCAATTGGCGCATTCTTTCTTTTGTCAGTGAATGCTGTTCTTCTGTCAGGCTTGTGGCAATATACATTCCTTCGACCCAACCACCAATGAGCATCGATAGGGCAAGAAAGTAACGATCGTCTTCATCCAAATAAGAGGTACAGGAAGCATAGGTTTCGGAAATTACCCGTAACAATTCGTCCCTGTTATTGATATTGCTTTCTATGCGCTGCATGGTATTATTGTCTATTGCAGCAAGGATGCCCAATTGGTCAGCCAATTGTTGTATGGCATTTTTGTAAGACAATACAGTTTGGGCTTGTTCAAATAGCCCGGCGTATGTCATATCTGTAATGTATGTCCCAAAATTGAGCGACATTTTCTGGGATGTGAGGTATTTATTTGCGTTTGCAGGCTGGTTTAATAGCTGCGATTGGTAACTAATTCCTGAGTTTTTGATCAGGATGGATACCTCAATTGGAGTGGGTAATGAATAGAATACCTTTGTGGCCATCCGAATATAACTTGTATCGACCGCAAGGTCGGCAAGATCAATGGTAATTGGAGCAATTGTTTGTTGCCGGCTGCATGTACTGCATGAATGCGTTACTAAGGCGGCAACCACCAATAACGGGATAAATATAATCTTTTTCAAATGCATAGTGTTAATTTTTTTTGCATTAAAGAACATGAATCCATGTTTTGTAAAAAATACAAAATTGCACTTTTTTTTTAAGATTTTAACAAGATATGAAAATTTACAAGGATCGGGAAACGGTAATTAGGCCTTTTACTTTCTTGATCCGGCTGATCAAAGTATCCAAGAAACCAATGTCTTTCACCAATACAGAGATCGTCCCTTCAAAAATTCCATCGTTGGTTTGTAGGGAAATGGAACGTATTTGCGTGTTGAGTTCTTTGGAGATAATATCCGTCAATCTGCTGACTACACCGATTTCATCGTACCCTTTTACATTCAGGTCGGCTTGATACAATGAATCGTCACCGGCATCGTTCCATTGCGCTTTCAGAACCCTGTATCCGAATTTTTTACATAATTGTTCGGCATTGGGGCAGTTGCAACGATGTATTTTGACGCCGTCGTTGATCGTGACAAAGGCAAATATTTGATCGCCCAAAACGGGATTGCAGCATTTAGCCAACTTGTAATCCCACTCGCCAATCTTACCTTCAATAATAATATTGTCGCCACTTTTTGGCTGTTTGGGGCGGGCCAGGTTGCCAACTGTTTGCTCATTGATTTTTTCGGGAATCCGTTCTTTTTCTTCCTTTTCCGACAATAAATCTTTAATGGCCTGAAAATCGATTTTGTTTTCGACTACCAAGGCATATAATTCTGTGTATGATTTAACTTTACAATATTTCAATATAGCTTTCAATGCCAGGTCGTCCAAAGTCATTTTCCAATTTTTGAAACGCCGCATTAAAATTTCGCGTCCTTGTTCGGATATTTTGCGTTCTTCATCTTTCAGCAAAACCTTGATCCGTCCTCTGGCTTTAGAGGTAACGACAAATGACAACCAGCCTGCATTGGGTTTTTGATTCTTGAAGGTGGTGACTTCAACTTTATCCCCGTTTTGTAATATATGGCGTATGGGGACATTTTTCCCGTTTACTTTTGCTCCGATACACGTAGCGCCGACATCCGAATGGATGTCAAAAGCAAAATCAAGTACGGTTGCTCCTGCCGGTAGTTTGCGTAAATCCCCTTTGGGTGTGAATACAAATATTTCTTTGGCATACAGGTTCAACTTCATGTTGTCCAATCGTTCCGGCAATTCGCTGTCTGGCGATTCGAGGCTTTCACGGATTTGTGCCAACAGTTGTTCCATGTGGTGGTCTGCCTGTCCGCCTTTGTATTTCCAATGTGCGGCCAAACCTTTTTCTGCTATTTCGTTCATCCGTGCCGTGCGTATTTGCACTTCGACCCAACGTCCGCCGGGGCCGATTACAGTAGTATGCAATGATTCGTAACCGTTGGATTTGGGAACGGATATCCAATCACGCATTCTGGAAGGATTGGGTTGATACAAGTCCGTAACTACCGAATATACATTCCAACAGTCGGATTTTTCTGATTGCCGGACAGTATTAATAATGATACGGATTGCGAACAAGTCGTACACTTCCTCGAAGTCGACCTGTTGTTTTACCATTTTATTATATATGGAATATACCGATTTGAGCCGGGCTTTAATTTCAAAATCAAATCCTAATTCTTTAAGCGCTTTCTCAATAGGTTGTATGAATTCGCGGATAAACCGGTTTCGTTCGGTTGTCGTTTCCGCCAATTTCCGGGAAATGGTTTGGTATGCTTCGGGCTGTATTTGCTTGAGGGAAAGATCCTCCATTTCCGACTTGATGTTATACAACCCAATGCGGTGCGCCAATGGAGCGTAAAGATAAAATGTGTCTGTAGCAAACCGGTACCGGGTTTTTTCCGGAAATTGGTCTACCATACGCATCAATTTCAACCGTTCGCCCAATTTGATCAGGATAACAT
>JAVBPN010000298.1:0-4365 GCA_031549585.1 Bacteroidales bacterium | reverse complement strand
AAAAGACGCCTTTGGCATATGTGATGGGCATGATGAACATGATACTGCACGGTATCGAAAGCCCGAACCTCTACAAGCAAAACACGCTCACAGCCAATATCCGCGACATACAGGAGAAAGACCGTTTTGATGTAATCCTTGCCAACCCGCCTTTCGGGGGAAAGGAAAAAGACCAGATACAGCAGAATTTCCCGGTAAAGAGCAACGCTACCGAACTGCTGTTCCTGCAACATTTTATGAAATCGCTCAAGCAGGGCGGCAAAGCGGCCATTATTGTGCCCGAAGGCGTGCTGTTCCAAACCAACGGCGCTTACCGCACGGTGAAGGAGATGCTGCTCTCGGATTTTAACCTGCACACCATCCTGAGTTTGCCCGCAGGCGTGTTCCTGCCCTACAGCGGCGTAAAGACCAATGTGCTGTTTTTCGACCGCGCCGGCGCCACCACCGATATCTGGTACTACGAATGTACGCCGCCCTACAAGCTCACCAAAAACAAACCTGTTGCCGAAGAACATCTGGCCGAATTCGTGGAACTGTTTGCACAACGCCCCACCACCGAACGCTCATGGATAGTGGCCGCCGCCGACATTACCGATGCAGACCTCTCGGCGAAAAATCCGGCAAATATCAAAGCCGAGCAACACGAAACACCCGAAACCATCCTGCAACACATCCGCCAAAGCAACAAGGCGGTGAACCAGTTGCTGGCGGAGGGGGAAGAGAATTTAAAGGAGGGGAAGGATGGAAAGTAAATTGCCGAAGGGGTGGGTTTTGAAGAATGTATCAGCCATAATCGAAAGTCTAAATTCTGGTTTTGCATGTAATAAAAACAATGAAGTTGAAGATGGGTATGTTCATTTAAGAACTCACAATATCGACATTTTTGGAAAACTGAATTTTGATTTATTTGTAAAGATTAATCCTGACAAAGTTGATGGTTCTAAGGCTGAACTAAAAGAAGGTGATATATTATTCAATAATACAAACAGCAAAGAATTAGTGGGCAAAACCGCGATAGTAGATAAAGACTATAGTTTTGCTTACAGCAATCATCTAACTCTCATAAAAACGACAAAGTCGATTTTACCAAGATATTTCGTTTATTTTTTTGTTTTCTTACATAAAACGGGCTATTTTGAAAACATCTGTAATAAATGGATTGGTCAGGCTGGTATTAATAATTCAATGTTGAAAGATATTCCAATTTCTTATCCCGAATCCCTTACCGAGCAGCAATGCATTGTAGCCAAAATTGACCGTATTTTTGAGCGGTTGGATAAAAGCATTGCCTTGGTGGAAGAAAACATCGACCGCGCTAAAGCATTGAAGGTTTCGATATTGAGTAAGAGTTTTCATGAAGGGGAAGAATTGCCGGAGGGGTGGAAGGAGAATAAGGTTGATAATTTGACTTCTTCAATAGGTTCCGGTTTTGCATGTAATAAAAATAATGAAATCGAAAATGGCTATGTCCACTTAAGAACACATAATATTGACATTTCGGGAAATTTGAATTTCGATTTATTGATAAAGATTAATCCAGACAAAGTTGATGGGAGTAAATCAAAACTGAAAAAAGGCGATATATTATTCAATAACACCAATAGCAAAGAGTTAGTTGGCAAAACTGCTATAGTTGACAGTGATTACAATTTCGGTTATAGCAATCATCTAACCTTGATAAAAACAAAAACGTCAATCTTACCAGAATATTTTGTGTATTATTTTGTGTATTTGCATAAAATAGGTTATTTTGAGAATATTTGTAATAAATGGATAGGGCAAGCAGGAATAAATAACTCAATGCTTGGCGCAATAAAGGTTACTTTTCCTGAGAAAATTGAGATACAACAATGCCTCGTCACCCAATTAGACCAGCTCTTTTCCCGTATAGATCGTATTATTGCAGAGCAGGAAAACAAATTGCAGCAGCTAAAGGCGATGAAGGCATCGGTGCTGGATAAAGCGTTTCGGGGGGAGATGTAAAAATGATTTTTGTACCAAAATGATTTATTCGTGTTAAATTTGTGTATTAAAATAATACAACTGTAAATGAAAAGTTATTATCAACATATGGAAGAAATATCTTCTGAAGAATTATTAGAAGGACTATTAGCATATGGCATGTTTGCAGAAAGAATTCCCGAGTTTTTATCCAGCAAATCATTTTTTGATTTTTTTGTTCGGTCAACAGAACCATTTGAGAAAAAGGGAAAAGATTATATCCGTTATGACAGCATGAGGAATATCAATATTCCCAGAGCAATGGCAATTCCAAATCCTTTTGCTTATGCACAGTTGTGTGATTGTCTATATCTAAATTGGGAAAAGATAAAAGATCATTTTAAGGAGAAAACAGAACATCAGACATACAAAGTTAGCCGTGTACATATCAGGAAGCTTAAAATTTCAGGCCAGATATTTGAAATGAACTACAAACATCTGGATGATGATGGTAATCCTGAACAAACCATTATCATTAAAAGTAAATATAGGGTTATTGCTGATATTTCAAACTGTTTTCCAAGCATCTACTCTCATTCGATACCTTGGGCATTAGTAGGAAAAGAAGTTGCAAAATCAAGCAGTAAAACGGAATGGTATAATGTACTTGATTGTAAACTTCGCAATATTAAATATAAAGAGACCAATGGCTTACTAATAGGCCCACACACATCAAATATTTTTTCTGAAATTATTTTAACTTCGGTAGATAAAGAATTATGGGATAAAGGGTATCGTTATGAGAGACATATTGATGATTACACATGCTATGTCGATACATTTGAAAAAGCGGAATCATTTATTCTGGATTTATCGAGTGAATTAAAAAAATACGAACTCACATTAAATGGTAAAAAGACAAGAATAATCCCCCTACCTAATTTAACTGATGAGAGTTGGAAGCACCAACTGAATAATTTCTATTTGGGCGATAAATGTGGATTGGTACAATTAAGAAGCTTTTTAGATTTAGTTATTGAATTAACTTTGGAAAAGGGTGATTCTGCTATCATAAACTATGCAATGAGAATAGTTGCATCTAAAAGTGTTGAAGGTAAAGCCTTGGATTATTATTTGGATACGATTCATCATCTTTTATTGCTTTATCCATATTTAGTTCATTCAATTGACGAGTGCGTTTTTACTGCTTTTGAAACAAACCCTGATTACATAAAAGATATTACAGAAAACCTTTATGAGGTTGGCATTAGTAAAAAATTATTTGAAGCTTGTAGTTATGCCGTGTTTTGGGCTATCAAATACGATTTCATACTTGATAAAAATTTAACCTCAGACTCAATTGAAAGTAATGACTGTATATTTATGCTTTTATCTTTTATACATTCCAAAAAGAAAAAGGATGAAAAGCAGATTAAATCATTCAAAAAAAAAGCAAGAGAACTTAAAGGCGTAGATATTGATAAAAATTGGTTATTTATTTACGAGACACTACCAAAATCCGACCTTCCAGGAGATTATAAAATAATTAAAGACAAGGGTATATCATTTATAAAAGATGAGTATATATTTTGAGCCAAATGCTCCCAACTGTATCATCAATTAAGGAAGAATCATGCATCCCGAAACCAACCGCATAGAGTACAAACGAGAACTCACGGATGATTTAGAAAAGGAAGCAATTGCTTTTCTGAATTATCATGAAGGAGGCGTCATCTATATCGGCATCGACAAAACAGGAAAAGTTGTGGGTGTTACTGATATGGACGGCGATATGCTCAAAATCAAAGACCGCCTGAAAAACAACATCATGCCGTCGTGTATGGGCTTGTTTGATGTGGCAGCGGAGAATATAGAATCGAAAGACGTCATTAAAATCACGTTTGCCAGCGGAACGGAGAAGCCGTACTATATCAAAAAGCTCGGGATGTCGGAGAAAGGCGCATTTATCCGTGTTGGAACTGCCGCCGAGCCGATGCCCGTAAAAATGATTGAGTCGTTGTTTGCTAAACGTACCCGCCATTCCATTGGTAAAATCAAATCACCGAATCAGCGCCTTAGTTTTGAGCAACTTAAAATATATTATGAGGGTGCCGATAAAACGTTAAACCAGCAGTTTGCATCCAACTTGGAATTGCTTACCGAAGAAGGCCAATATAACTATGTAGCTTATTTGTTGGCAGATGTAAACGGGACGTCCATAAAAGTCGCCAAATATGATGGGCTTGACAGGGTCGACCTCATGGAAAATAACGAATATGGTTATTGCTCGTTGGTTAAGGCGGTCAAACAGGTATTGGATAAGATGGAGGTTGAAAATAACACATTGGCTAAAATTACCTCTATAGAACGTGAAGAAAAACGGTTTTGGGATCCGGTTGCTTTGCGGGAAGCTGTTATCAATGC
>JAVBPN010000276.1:0-3663 GCA_031549585.1 Bacteroidales bacterium | reverse complement strand
CTGATTGGTGAAGATATATTTATGATCAGTGCCGGAGGCAGGAAGATTGACATTCATTCTGTAGATAAGTTTCTGGATTCCTTTTCATTGAAATGAAAATTTTTGTATGATTTTTGAGTACGCAACAAGGATTAATTATCTTTCAGGAATGAAATGTCTGTTATCACTAATGTTGCTGATGTATTCATTTTGTGTCTTTTCACAAAATGAACTGATTGATTATGTGGAGACATCGCCAGTATTTCCCGGTGGCGAGGATTCGCTATGGTGTTTCATCGAATCCCAATTTGATTTCAGGATTTTAAACATTCACGAGAAACAAGGACAAATTATGGCTTCTTTCGTTATTGACGAAAAAGGGAAAGTTACTAATATCGAAACCAATCCCGAAAATTTGCAACGATTCGATTGGTTTATGAAAGATTCGTTGATTGAGGATGAGATAAAAAGAGTGTTGAATCTATTACCGGCTTGGACTCCAGCGGTTATTGAAACACGTCCGGTAAAAACAAAATGCTCGTTACCTATAAAAATTCCATACACCGAACTAAAATGTAAGAACTTTGATAACCCTACTTTTGCTTATTGGAAAGTTGAACAACCAGCAGTGTTTCAGTTTGATGGCGAAGTTGAAACAAAACAAAGCATCCAAAAGTATATCGATAAAAACGGGCTTTGGCCAAGTGAAGATGAGTGCACAGGCAGGGTAATAGTTCGAGCTATTGTCGATGAAAGAGGGAAATTGTCTGATTTTACAATCGTAAGAGGTCTTGATGGTTGTCGTGGTTTCAACGAAGAAGCGCTGAGGTTGGTCAAACAGATGCCTGGATGGACGCCGGCTAAAGTGAACGGGAAGCCAGTGAGATCTTATTGTATGATTCCAATACCTTTCAGATTAAGATAAACCAAGATCTAACCTTCCAAAAGAACACTAACAAGTATATATAAATGAATCACTTGAAGAAAAATGTTATATTTGGATTACTGGTCTTGATCTTAGTTATTGGAGCTGTTTGTTTCCCCTCCTGCAAAGGGAAAAGCCAAAACCGAAATGAGATTGTAAACTGCCGCGTAAACACGGATGATTTTAAAGATGGCGACATCATTTTCCAGACGTCGCTATCCAGCCAAAGTAAAGCCATCCAATTGGCAACAAAATCCAAATATTCGCATTGTGGTATTATCTACAAAGAAAAGGATAAATGCTTTGTATTCGAGGCAGTTCAAACGGTCAAACTAACCCCGATAGAACAATGGATTGCAAGGGGACAAAACCAGCATTATGTAGTGAAACGCCTAAAAAATGCCGATCTGATTCTAACTCCCGACAATTTGAAGAAAATGAAACAGATAGGCGCTACATTCAACGGAAAAAAGTACGATTTGACTTTTGAATGGAGTGACGACAAAATGTATTGCTCCGAACTTGTTTGGAAAATCTACCAGCGGGCAACAGGAATTGAAGTAGGAAAGCTCGAAAAATTGAAGGATTTTGATTTGACAAGCAGTGTAGTTAAAAGTAAGATGCAGGAACGTTACGGAAGTAAAATACCTGTGGACGAAATAGTCATATCTCCCGCCGCTCTTTTTGATAGTGAGCTATTAACAACAGTAAAAACAGATCAATGAAACATACCAAAAAATTTAAGAAAATCACATGTATCACCCTGTTGTCGCTTCTGGGAATAATTATTTCCATTTTTCTGTATTTCAAACTGATAGGCTTTATTGTGTATGATAAAACCATACGAAATGAATTTGTTAACGAAATAAAATCCAGCCCGGTACTACCCGAAAGATTTTATGTGATTTATAACAAAATATATCCGCAATCTATAAATGGAAACCAGTGGATATATCTGATAAGAAGGACTTTGTTTAAGAAAGGGAATAATGAATGCCCGTGCAGATTAGCATCTTTCGAGTCAAAGCGTCCGTGGCATGAAAATACAAATGTATCATTATACACTTCTCATATCGAAAACTTTGTTTCTCAGAAAGAATGTTTGAATTATTATGCAAACCAAAAGAATATCAACCAAATATCAGAAAAATTATTCAATAAAGGTTTATTTGCTCTGAATGACAATGAAATCATAGAATTGATATTGGTAATGGAGCACCCGTCATTTTCCCGAATTGATATGTGATCAACAATTTTATTATTCACAAAGCAAATACATAATTAGTGGTAAAGGAGTTGATAGAAAAACAATTATCATACGACCAAAATTGTTGATTGGAATTTTCATCAACTTGATCATCAAGAATAGCAATATGCCTGCGACCGCCCAAAATACAGGAAAATAAAAGATTACGTATCCTATTGACCCGCTTTGATCACTATTCATACCATAAATCATAGCAAATGTAACAGCCCAATAAACAACGAAATAAATCAGGAGTGTTGCTATTTCTTTATATTTTCTTGTTTCCATCTATAATTCATTTTTGATTATTTCTGAAAGTTCTTCTGGTTTATTGAAAACCATTAAATGCCCACCATTTGTGACTTTAATATTGGATGAAACGAAGCGTACAGGCAAAATCCGGTCGGTTGTACCGTGTATGTGCACAAAATGATCAGGTAAAGTCTTGTTTTTCCAATAGACTATTTGATCAATTGCCCATTTGAAAAACGCCGGATCGGTATCTGCAAGAATTTGTGTTAACAGTCGTCGATCGGAAACGGAACTTGTCCCGAAAAACCAATTGACAAGGAAGTTTGGTTGTTTCAAAAGTTTGGTAGGCAAAAGTTTATGAAATCCTAATTTTCCAGCCCAACGGAAGTAAAACGGAATTTCATGTACGGTCTTTGCGGAAGATATCAAAATCAGCTTCTTCACGTCGATTTGTTTGGCAATTTCCACTGCCATGATCCCGCCAAACGAAAGTCCGATAATAACTGGGCTTGGTGTTGTTATCTGGCTTAAAAGTCGTACAGTATAATTTTCGATGGTTTCTTCACGAAACGGTGTAATCCATTCGATATGGGTTACATGGTAAGCCGATAAATCAAGCCGTTGGAAAATGCGTTTATCGGCGCCGAGGCCGCTTAATATGTAAATATCACTGTTCAATTAATAAACCATTGTGTTGTTTTGTATATCAATGCTTCATAACCTCAGTAATTTCATACGTTCCGTTGCGATTTAAAATAAGCCTTTGAGCCCGGGATGAACGTTCAACAATATCATTCCCCAAACTGTCTATATCATGCTCACTCCAATGGAATTCCTGCTTCAAAACGCTGTCATTTAAAAAGTATGATTCATAGCAACCGCCTTCTTCTCCGTACGAGTCGGCCACTTCTATCGAATTAATGTAATTTCCGTCTTTATCGAATAAAATCAATATCAAAGGTCTTTCGACAACACCCATGGGGTCAATGACTGTGATTGGATAGAAACCCAAAAATGGTTTTTCAATGGAATAGAAATAGGAGCTGCAAATAATATCATTTACAGAAATAGCATTTCCGAAAAGAGTTTGGCATAATGCTGTATCGATTTCCACTAATCCTGCCGTGGTAACTTTGGTACCATAGTCGTAGAAGAACTCTTCGATGAGCGAACATTGGTAGTTTTTTACATCATACTTGTAAAATGATTTTTGTAATGACTTGATCTTTTGCGGAAATGAATCAATCCAGCCATACGGGTT
>JAVBPN010000004.1:0-4635 GCA_031549585.1 Bacteroidales bacterium | reverse complement strand
GACCCTACTTTTGACAAAAATTCTGCGGACAATTTGAATCACTATAGCGTGATTTATTTTGAGCCTAATGAGAGTGTGACTTCCATTATTGGAGTCAAAATTTGTCAAGGACAAGGCACGAAAAGTGTAGTAATCGCTTCGAGTGGTGGCAGAACAGGGGTTCATGATAAATCGGTAATAATCGAAAACGATAGACTCGTGATTTGTTGTTCTCATTCGGTATTCTGTTTGAATCTACCAACATTAGATTTACTTTGGAGGACTCAAGCAGACACAGCTACTTGTTTTGAAATTTTCAAGTACAAAGAAAGTTACATTGTTCATGGCGAGTTGGATATTTCACGACTTGACAGGAATGGGAAAGTGTTGTGGCAACAAAGTGGCGCCGACATTTTTACAACGATAAATGGAGAAGATGACTTCATTATTACCGACAATTTTATCATGGCTACAGATTGGAATGGTAAAAAATATAAGTTTGACTTTGATGGCAAGTTTTGTCCGGAAAACGACTGATCAATATACGACTGAATCTCTAAAAAAACGCAAATAGTAGACCATTTTCGCTTATCTTATCTTATCTTATCTTATCACTTATATTCAAAATCTAAATATAACCAAAAAGGAAAATCCTTATTCAAATCAGGAATAACCGTACAGGCAAGAATAACATCAGTGCTACCACCTCGTCTTAACAGGAGTCGCAGATAATACATGTCCAAATTATCCACCTGTTCGGATTTATGAATGTCATAAACATCTAATTCTTCTTTATATCCTTTAATATCGGGAATAACCCTTGAAAAAGATAGCAATCTGCCATTCCTGAAATTCAATCTTGTTTTTGGGTTTAAATGTTCGTCTAACGCTAAAGCATACCAAATGCTTTTGGAGTTTAGATCCTGCCGGATAGAAAATTCCCTTGTAACTTCCTTTGGTGAGGGAGGGTGAAGAAGCAAGCTATCCGCTCGATACTCAGTTTTTACTATCTCTGGTATATAGATATAGTTAATCAAATTCATTTTAGTGTCAATTAGCATCACTCCATCGGTAAAACTACCGTAGAATACAGTTTCAGGATAGTAATACAGGACTACACCAACATATATATCACTGTTTTCGGCGAAAAAGATGGTAAAAACCTTTTTCTTTTGCTTAGTATTATATTTTGTAACTTTTTTGATCTTGTTATCCGAATAAAATACAGTATAATGCTCATTATTAGACTTTGGAATTTGAGCAATATTCCTTCTTTCCAGCAATTCTGTGAAGTCAAGTTTTGTAGTTTGAATTGAATCCGTATACTTTTTGTCCAAATTGGTTACATCAATGTCTTTACAAGCATCCATTATAATATCCAGAAGTTTTTTGTCTTCGGCATAAGTGTGAATGGCTGCGGCCAGTTGGAACACAATAATCAGAAATAAAAAATTTAACTTCATGTCTCTATATTTTTAAATGTCAGGGTTATTACGGATTTTCTTTTGAAGCCCGCTTACGAGTGGTTCTGTTAAATAGAATTTTACAAAATTTCATATCATGTTCAAAAGTCTCTCCGATTGCTATACTTTCTGTATCCCCAGTAATTACCATTTCATAACCGCACATATCTATTGCCCTGACTGTCAATAAATATTCGCGCGCTGTCATCTTCTTATGTTCCAGAACCCCTGTTACGACACAATCATAGCTATTTATATCAGTTCTATCAGTATAAGCCAAAACTGGGAAAAAACTAATTTTACCTTTGAAAAAGGTAGCTGTATCATAAGGGATTTTAATAGTGTCACCTATTGCGAGCGTTTTAAACAGCTTTTTTATTTCCTTTTCTTTTTCCTTGATTTCATTCCAATTCTTAACGTAAACTTCAACCTGACCTTTCAAATCAATATCTATTCCATTCAATTGCCTATGGAATGAAGTTAAAATGATAGATGACATATCATCCGGATGATAAATGCCTAATGAATTGAAGTATTTCACTAAAGAATTCCTTTTTTTCGCCCATAAATCCCAATTATTTCTAATAGCTTGTCCTGTCCACATGTGCAATTCCGCAACAGCGTCATCCTCATTTTTATTCCTAAACTCATCTTTGCTTTCATCAGACCAGATGCAATTCAAATAATTTAAGGCATCGGTCAGATTTTTTGGAATATACTCATCCGTAAAATTCTTACAGTCTGCCTGTGAGTAAACAAAATGAATATTGAAAAGCAACGTAAATAGAATGAAATACTTCATATAAGTTCCTGATGTTTTAGAATTTCGACAAATTCAGTATATGTTTTCGCTATTTCTCTCAATTCGTTAATGTTCAAGTCTCCTAATGCACATTTTACAATTTTCGGATTTCTCAAATCTCTATAATCAAAAGCGTAACATTCGCCTCCTCCGTCTGTTCCAAATGAAATAAAGTCCTTCGTTAAATACTTATCAATACCATAATCTTTATTCAGTTGAACGATGTCTTCACAGCGCCAAAATGAAATATAGTTTTCTCCTATTTCACCTTCTCCGCCGTTACTCCAAAGCAAAAAGTCAACATAGTCTTTCGAAAAAACTATTCCCAATTCATCTTCAGTTTTTTTGATGACTTCTTTGTTGCAACTGTCATTTTTGTAAAAATTTTCTAATAACTGCATAGCCTTTTTGTTTCAATATAATTTTTATAGACTGACGGCTTCACTGTAATAATTGATCTTCATTTAGTTAGATAACTATTCCTAATTATTCCGATCTTAAAGCAAATCTAACTGGAACCACAAAATACACCCGAACAGGTTTTCCGTCTTTTTTGCCGGCTTTCCATTCAGGCATTCTCTTGATAACTCTAACTGCTTCTGCATCAAACCAACGTTGAATTGGCCTTACAACTTCAACTATGTTAATTGAGCCGTCTTTTTCAATAACAAATCCGCAAATGATACTCCCTGAAATGGACATATCCGCTCCTTCACGTGGCCAATTCAAATTTTGGGAAATGAATTTAGCAATTTCCTCATTACCACCCGGAAATTCTGGCATATCTTCTAATACATCGGACACTTTATATATCTTATTGTCTGCCAATTTGAACCTGATGGAAATTTTGTGCGATGTAAGGTTTTTGAGTTGTTGCGCTGGGATTAAATAAATCAAACGTTTTGCTTCCGAATCAAGTGATGAACTGCCACTCGAAGATATTAACTGCATTTCACCTATATATCCTACATTATCGGTATTGATTTTGTAAACTGCCGTTCCTTCAACATTATTGATGAAATCCATCAAAGGATAATGAATATTCATATAGACGAATTCTGTAAGTTTGGCGCTATCAGACAAAATATCATTACTACGGTTTTGTCCGGCAACATCTACGCGAGCAAACAAAGTCGATAAAACGAATGCAATTTGTATTATTGGTTTCATCATTTTCTATTTTCCATTATACGTGATTACCTCACTCAACACAAAGTTACGCAAAAAAGTTGTTGTGTTATAGGTAGAGGTATTAGTGGCTATCTTTTGGGTGGAGGTAAATTATAATTACAATTATCAAAAATTGTATTGAAAAAGTCGATGATTACCTTATAATCAACAACATTGATCAGCGCTTCTTTTTGCCTGCAATCCAAAACATCATATTCCATGCCCCAAATCTCCAATGATCTTTTGGCTCTTTCAAATTCAAATGCAAGCATGAGTTCATGCATGCAATCGAAAAAGAATTTCCAATCATCAACCGTTAATCCGTTCAGGGCTATCACATCCCGAAACATCAAGGCGCCAGCGATTGATACTTCAACTTCACCAATCGATTTTATTTTTTCTTTTCTGTAAATCAACTGATTGACATCCTCTTCCGGATAAAAGATATAATCAATTGCCTTGCTTTTGATTTCTGTAATATCACTTTTTTCGCCATTAATCTAAATTTCGTTCTCGTTGGTAATGCAGACATTGAAGAAAAGCCTGTCACGGGGTCTGCCGGACATAATTCGTTCAGGATCTATAGGTAAAAATTCCCAATATGTACATTGGTTAACTGTATCAATTTTTGAGGCTGTCCACAACCATACCGTTTTGTGAGAGATAATCGAATCATTTAGTAATCTGCATAACTCGGGAAATTCATTTTCATCATTCCTTGAGAAATAAGCAAGTCGAACCAATTCAGAAAATGATGTTGGTGTTTTCGAGTATTTGTCAACCGGTTGTACACGGCATAGAACTTCTTGCTCCGGTAGTGCAGAGTTGCCCCGGAAAAACTTACAAGCATTAATCCCAAATATTAATGCCAACAATAACAATAATTTGTATATATCCATATCAAATATTATTTCTAATGTTCAATATATTCAATCATCACATTGGATTTTCTCTTTCTTTGTTTCAATCAATGACACAGTGCCATTTTCATTGATCAGATGTTTTTTACGTGTTCTGAAACAATTCACATACTTTATTACATCATCATCTTCTTCAACATCCCTTGACATATCTACCGAATAATAGATGTTTTTATCAAAATAGCCGTTGCTGTCAAATGTAAAATCAGAATCCCCTCCGTATGCAGCTAAAAAAATGAATCCTTTCAACAGACCATTCTTGTCATAAGAAAGCATATCAATAGTTTTAAACCAGGTTCCA
>JAVBPN010000196.1:0-6065 GCA_031549585.1 Bacteroidales bacterium | reverse complement strand
AACGAGCTGATAGATGCTGCCATTGCACATCTCAAAAATGAATCTTTTGAACTATTTCCTGATTTTCCTACGGGTGGTTTGGCCGATTGCTCCGCATATAACGATGGATCGCGTGGTGGTAGGGTAAAAGTACGTGCCCGTATCAATAAGGTGGATAGTAAAACATTGGCTATTACGGAAATTCCGTTTAGTTTGGATACGTCCAAACTCATTGACTCTATCGTAAGAGCCAATGACAAAGGCAAAATAAAGATCAAAAAGGTGGATGACAATACCGCTCAAAATGTCGAAATATTGATACAATTGGCCAATGACGTATCAGCCGACATGACAATTGATGCCTTATATGCCTTTACGGATTGCGAGCTTTCGCTTTCTACTTATGCTTGTGTAATCAAGGATGCTCAACCAATTTTTCTCAGCGTATCAGATATTCTACGCCATACTACCGATCAGACGAAAGAATTTTTACGGCAGGAGCTTGAAATTCGCATGAATGAACTTGAAGAAGATTGGCATTATTCGTCTTTGGAAAAAATATTCTTCGAGCAACGCATTTATCGTGAATTAGAGAAAGATTTTCCATCGTGGAATGATCAATTAACAGCTATTGACCGTGCTTTTGATCCGTATCGTTCTTTGCTTCGCCGGGAAATTATGCCCGAAGATATTGTCAAATTAACTGAAAAACCGGTTCGCCGTATTTCCAAATTCGACATAAAAAAAGCTGACGAGCATATTAAGGGCGTAGAAGAAGAGATGGAGAAAGTAAAAAATGATTTATCCAATCTTGTTCGTTATACCATTGACTATTTCAAGCGCATTAAGAAAAAATATGGCGCTGGCCGTGAACGCAAAACAGAGCTACGTAGCTTTGATACCATTGCTGTAACCCGTGTGGTTGTTGCCAATGAAAAGCTCTATGTCAATTGGGAAGAAGGTTTTGTGGGTTATGGCCTGAAAAAAGACGAATATATTTGCGATTGTTCTGATTTAGACGAAATCATTGTGATTAGGAAAGACGGATCATACATTGTAAGCAAAATATCCGAAAAGGCATTTATGGGTAAAAACCTTCAATATGTCAATATATTCCAACGCAATGATAACCGCACTATTTACAATGTAGTATATCGCGATGGCCGCAATGGCCCGATCATGATCAAACGTTGTGCCATTTCAGGTATCATGCGAGATAAAGAATATCACCTGACTAAGGGCGAACCCGGATCACAATTGCTTTATTTCAGTGCCAATTCCAATGGGGAAGCTGAGCTGTTGCGTGTAACGCTTAAGCCTCGTCCGCGCTTGCGTAATCTCATCATGGATGTCAACTTTGCTGATATTGCTATCAAAGGCCGCGATGCACAAGGCAATATCCTTACACGTTATGCCATCCATAAGATTGCACTCAAGGAAAAAGGCGGATCTACATTGGGCGGCAAGCCTATCTGGTGGGATTCGGATGTGCAGCGGTTAAATGAAGACGGGCGTGGAATACTTTTGGGTGAGTTTGTCAGTAAGGATCGGATATTGATCGTAACCAAAGATGGTAATTACCGTACTTGTGGGTATGAAATTTCGTTGCATTTTGAAGACAATATCCGTTTGGTTGAGAAATATGATGCAACAGCTGTTTTTACAGCTATATACTACGATCCAGAATCGAAATTTTACTATATCAAGCGTTTTCCGTTTGAGCAAACCGTGCAACTCACTTCTTTTGTGGGCGAAGGTATTCAGAATTTGATCTGCCTCAGCCGTGAGCCACGTCCGCGTTTCAAAATAATTTTTGGTGGCCATTCAAAGCATAAACCGGCGGAAATTATTGTAGCCGACGAATTTATTGCTGTAAAAAGCTCCCGTGCCAAGGGGAAACGTCTTTCAACCCTTGAAATTGCTAAAATAGAGGAAATAGAACCATTACCTCCGGCAGATCCATTGCCATCACAGAATCTTGAGCCTTCCGAACCTGATTTGCCTCCTGCTCCAGCAGATCATTTCCCAGATATCCCTTTTGAAATAGATGGGCGAATGGAACAAGGAACATTGGGATTATAAATTTACGATTTTAGGCAAATATCCAATTGATATTATTATTTTTGGATATTAATGTAACGTTATTTGTGGCTTACAATATATGGAAATCAAAAAGGCAATATTTGTAAAAAGCAGCTCCTCAATTAGCGGATGTCCTAAATTGGATTTACCCGAATATGCATTTATTGGGCGATCTAATGTTGGAAAATCTTCTTTGATCAATATGTTGTGTAATCACCGTGGTTTGGCCAAAACATCGGTTAAACCGGGGAAAACACGCCTTATCAATCATTTTCTGATCAATGAAAATTGGCATCTGGTTGACCTTCCGGGATACGGCTATGCAAAGGTTTCCAAAGATATGCGCAAGACTTTTGACAAAATGTTGTTTGATTACCTGGTAAAACGGGAAAACCTTTATTGTGTATTTGTATTAATTGATTCTCGCATTCCACCTCAGGATAATGATTTAACTTTCGTCAACCGATTAGGAGAATTGCAAATTCCAATGGCCATAGTATTTACCAAAACAGACAAATCGTCGCAAAGAGAAGTAGCCCAGAATACACAATTATTTAAAAATGAGATGTTGAAAAACTGGGAAGAAGTACCCCCATGTTTTTATGTCTCATCCCTCACAGGAAAAGGGAAAGAAGATATTTTGGATTTCATTGAGGCTTCCATGCGTTCGGATTGATAATTTCTTGGCAAAAAACACAAAAGAGATTATCTCATGCGAGACAATCTCTTTTAGTTAAAAAGCTATCGAATGCGATTTATTTACCCGGACGCAGCTTGCGTACTTGTACGCCTGCTTGCCACAATTCCGATTCACGCAATTCTTTTAATTCTTTTTCCAATTCCACCTTGTAATTGGGGCCTCCGGTTGAATCCAATACACGTTTACATTCCCGGCCGTCTTTTACGCGCGCATATAAATCTTCAAATACCGGCATTACTGCTGCTGCAAAACGTGGCCTCCAATCTAAAGCGCCCCGTTGAGCTGTTGCAGAACAGTTGCTATACATCCAATCCATACCGTTTTCGTCAACCAAACGGATCAAACTTTGTGTCAATTCTTCAACTGTTTCGTTGAAAGCTTCACTAGGGCTATGGCCATTGTCACGCAACACCTTGTATTGTGCGTCCATAATTCCAGCCAAAGCGCCCATCAGCACACCACGTTCTCCGGTGAGATCGCTATATACTTCTTGTTCAAATGTGGTTGGGAACAAATATCCTGAACCAACGGCAATACCAATGGCCAATGTGCGTTCCAATGCCCTTCCTGTTGCATCTTGGAAAACAGCATAACTTGAGTTGATACCTGTTCCTGCTAAGAAGTTGCGACGTACGCTTGTACCTGAACCTTTAGGAGCAACCAATATCACATCAACATCAGCTGGAGGAATCACTCCTGTTTGTTCTTTATATGTGATAGAGAATCCGTGTGAGAAATACAGCGCATCACCTGCTTTCAGACAAGGTTTCAATACCGGCCACAATGTACGTTGTGCTGCGTCAGAAACCAAATATTGTATGATTGTTGCTTTTTTAGCGGCTTCTTCAATAGGAAAAAGCGTTTTCCCCGGCACCCAGCCGTCAGCTATTGCCTTGTCCCAATCTGCTTTGAATTCGGGAGCTTGGCCAATGATGACGCTAAACCCGTTGTCGCGCATGTTGAGCGATTGAGCAGGACCTTGTACGCCATAACCAATGACGGCTATTGTTTCGTTTTTCAATACTTCACGAGCTTTGCTTACAGGAAATTCCTCACGGGTTACTACATCTTCTACTACCCCGCCAAAATTAATTTTTGCCATTTACTTAAAATTTTGATTTTATTGATTTTAACTGCAATTATTTCGATAATATCACATTTTTTACTTTTGCAAAAGTATCTATTTTCTCTTTATCAAAGAAATTACTATAATATAATATGATGATTTAAGAGGTCACAGTAGTTTTTAACGAAAAGTAAATCGATCAAAACAAAACTTGTTTCGATTTTATTCTCCTTGTAATCTAAAAATATAAGTAATTGTCCCTTTTTGGACTGTAGCATCCGGCTTTCGGTCGAATTTGGCTGACTTTGCTGCTTTTAATGCAGCATCCAATAAATTAGCATCCAGAGTCGTCGATCCTTTCGCTCCGGCTAAAGCATCTATCACATTTCCATCTTTATCCACAGTGATTTCAACCACTACCTTTCCTTGTTCTTGTGTCTTATATTCCGGCCGGGGCAAACTGCCTATAACACTTCGTCCCGTAAGGGCAAAAGTGTTGCCACCACCTGTATCTCCACCCGGGCCATAAACGTGAACATCTGCTGCACCGGTAGTTACACCTTGATTACCTTGTCCACCTGCAATACCTTGGCTTGTTGCCGTGCTGGCTGGGTCTCCACGTCCGGGAAACATAGCACGCGGATCGGGTGCTCGTTCCGGTTTAGGTTGTTCAACAGGTTGACTTGTCGTTTCTTTGGGTTTGGCCGGTGTTGTTTCTTTCGGCTTTTCAGTTTTTGGTTTGGTTTCCGGTTTAGATGGCAAAGCAACCGTTTCTTCATTATCTTGTGTCAATGGTTGCTCTTCGGCGGCTTGTGATGCTTGTGAAGATTGCGGTTGGACAGGCGCAACATCACTCATGCGCGGTTCAAAATTGCCAAAACCGAAATCACTGTTTCCAAAATCGACCAAAATACCTTGTTCTGCGGGCAACGGAAGCGGAGTCCGAAAAGCTGCAAAAAGCAACAAAATCAACAATAAACCATGAAAAGAGATGGTTCCTATTAATCCATTGCGATATTTTACCGGAGTGGCCATTTAAACATTTATCTTTATCACTACTTTTCCGGAACAGTGGCAAGTATCAATTTATATTTATTTCGTGCGGCAATATTCATCACCTTCACCATTTCTTCCGCTGTGACGCTTTTATCCACATGTAAAGAAATAGTCGGATCTGCCGAGTCCATTAATTTTAACTGCAATTGTCGTTCCAAATCAGCTACAGGAACAGGTGTTGTTTCAATATAATATCTAAAGTCTTTGGTGATGGACACACTCGTGATTGCTTTTGCAGCAGTTTGGTTATTGCTTTGAGGCAAAAGTAATTTTAAAGCATTGGGGCTCACCAATGTTGATGTAATCATGAAAAAAATGAGCAACAAGAAAACCAAGTCGGTCATGGACGACATATTGAACGAAGGGCTGATCTTGTTGGAAGTGCGAATAGCCATTTTTTATCTTTATTATAGTTTAAACAGGCTCATTGAGCAAGTCCATGAATTCGGTGGTATTGGCTTCCAAATTATTGACTATTTTTTCAACATTGGCTACCAGAATATTATAAGCAAAATAAGCGACGATGCCCACGATCAAACCAGCTACAGTTGTGACCATTGCTTCATATATCCCCGATGACAAGATATGTACATCCACATTATTGCCGGCCATTGACATATCGTAAAACGCTCTTACCATCCCCGTTACTGTTCCCAAGAACCCAAGCATGGGAGCTCCTCCGGCGGCAGTTGCCAGAGCAGGCAGACCACGTTCCAATTTAGATATTTCCAAACGCCCGACATTCTCAATAGCCGTGTTGATGTCGTTCAATGGACGGCCAATACGTTGGATTCCTTTTTCAATCATCCGGGCAATAGGACTGTCGGTTGATTGGCAAAGAGCAAGAGCCGATTCTATTTTTCCATCATGAATGTAATCTTTGATGCGATTCATAAAGTTTTCGTCGGTTTTTGCAGCCTTGTGAATAGCAAAATACCGCTCTACAAAAATATATACCGCCATAATGGATAAAATCAAGATGGGGATCATGATCCATCCGCCTTTTTGGGCAAGTTCCCATAAAGGCATACTAAGTTCTTTTGGAGCTTGTTCCAAAGCGTTGGTTACAGGTTCCTGAACGGCCACTTGTAATAGAATACTGTTTAGCATTGAGCTGTCCTTTAATTGTGTTTATTTATGATTGTTTGAAATATACAACGCCTTACATCTGTGAAGACTTAT
>JAVBPN010000072.1:0-5588 GCA_031549585.1 Bacteroidales bacterium | reverse complement strand
AACCCTCGAAGAGGTCATGAGCCACCACACGGAAATATCTTCGGCTGTACTTGCCCAAACCAAGCCCCTGAAATATTTTTCGGACTATCTGAAAAACGGTTATTATCCGTTTTATCAGGAAGGTTCTATTCAGTACTATCCCAAGATAGAGGAAGTAATCAATATGGTTTTGGAAATAGAACTGCCCATGCTCCGGAATGTGGAGATAGCTTATGTGCAGAAGATAAAACAACTGCTACAGATTATTGCATCGTCTGCTCCTTTTGTGCCAAACATCGCAAAACTGAGCGAGCGCATAGGGATTACACGCAATACCCTTATTACTTATCTTTTCTATCTGGATGAAGTCCGGCTTGTGAATTCCCTTTACAAAAAGGGGAACGGGTTATCCAAATTACAGAAACCGGACAAACTATTTCTTGAGAATACCAACATAGCTTATACTTTAGCATCAGATAACACAGAAACAGGCAATATGCGTGAGACATTTTTTGTAAACCAGTTAAATTATATACACGAAATATATTATGCTTCGGAAGGAGACTTCCTCATCGACGATAAATATACTTTTGAGGTCGGCGGCAGGAAAAAGAATAACAGGCAGATCAGGGAAGTCGAAGGGGCTTTTATCGCGGCTGATGATATTGAATATGGTTCAGGGAACAAAATACCGTTGTGGATGTTCGGCATGTTATATTAATTTTTTTTAGAGTCAACTCAGTCATATCTTTGCATTTATTGTTTATTCAATAGATGAAATTAAGATATAAAATTATAAAGACATCAATAAAAAACGAACAAAGAAGTTAAACCTGTCAGCGCCGATGGTACTGCATTTGTGGGAGAGTAGGTCGCCGCCAAACTTTAAACCCTTCATCTTAATCGATGAAGGGTTTTTTTGTGAGATTAATGAATTGTGCTATCATATATGAGAATGCAACTGCACTTTACTATGCTTCTTAAATATAAAGCTTATAAAATCAATAGGTTATATTAATATGAAAAGAATTCTTTTATTGACAACTGCTTTTTATAGTAATAAAACTATATGAAATAGTTATACGACTAAAATTTATAGTTATATTTGCATTCGTAAACGGGTACTGATCTTTATAAATATTAGTGTAATTTCCTGATAACTAGTAAATAAAATTAAATATATGCAACATCTCACCGCTAAAGAAGAAGAAATTATGTCCTTTTTTTGGAGCAAAGGAAAATTGTTTGTCAAGCAGATACATGAAAGTTATTCCGAACCTCGTCCACACTATAATACACTATCGACGATTGTACGTAGCCTGGAAGATAAGAAATTCTTGGGTTACACTGCTTACGGCAACACGCATCAATATCATGCTCTGGTAACCGAAGAAGATTACCGTCGCCATACATTAAAAAATGTGGTAGCGCGTTACTTCGATAACTCTTATCGTCATGCCGTATCGGCGTTAATCGAGGAGGAAGCCCTGTCGATTGAAGAATTGAAGGCGCTCATTCGAGAAGTAGAACATCCAAACCGCAAAAAATGAATGCTTTCTTATTATATGTATTGCAATCGACTTTATGCTTGAGCCTGTTTTATGGATTGTATTTGCTTTTGTTGCAACGTGATACATTCTTCAGGTTCAACCGTTGTGTGTTGCTTACCATCGTCGTGACATCAATGCTAATCCCATTAATTCGTATGCCTGTAACTGAGCCAGCATTAATACAATTACCCATGATGCAGTTGGAGGAAGTATTTATTATAGATCAATCGGGACATATGGCCATACCGGCAACAGAAATGTCCGAAATTGCGAGATCGCCAACGATTCGAGATACGAAAATATCTTTTAATGTTTTTCCATTGATTTATTTTGCCGGATTGATCGCTAGTTTGGTGGTAACTCTCATTTCTATCATTGGTGTAATCCGGATTATTGCTACGGCACGGACTGTTATGTATCGACAGCAGAAAATATTGGTTTCACCAATGAAAATCAATTCGTTTTTCTTTGCAGGAAAGATTGTTCTTTCGGAAATGGATTACGAACGATTTGCCACAGAAATCATTACTCATGAGGATATTCATCGGCGCAAGGGTCACTTTTGGGATTTATGTTTGCTCGGTGTTGTAATGGTTATTCATTGGTTTAACCCGCTGGTTTGGCTTTTACGACGAGAGATGAAAGCCCTGCATGAATACGAGGCCGACCGTAGTACCCTTACTCAAGGCATTGATGCAACCCGATATAAGTTATTGTTAATTGAAAAAGCTGCTGGCGCAACCCGTTACTCTGTTGCCAGCAGCTTTGCCCAAAGTAAAATTAAAAAACGAATAGTCATGATGAACAAACAAAACTTTAATCCTTGGGCTCGATGGAAAGTATTGCTTTTCATTCCGTTGGCTGCACTGTTACTGCAAGCCTTTGCCCGTCCCGAAATTAAACTGGTGGCGAAAAATCTTGCCGACAAAGAAAAGGATGAAATCGTATCTTACGACAAGGAAGCCTACGATGATTTTGTTAAGTGGGTGTGCGACTCGGTACAGAAAAAATTGTCCAATGTTACAAACAACGAAGTCGTTTTATCCGACAGAGAAAAGAACGAAATCGTATCTCACGACAAGGAAGCCTACGAAGCCTTCGTTAAGTGGGTGTGCGAACAAATAATTCAGCGAGTGGAACAGCAAAGGAAACAGGACAAAGGGTACAACCCGACAGTGTAGTGGAAACGAAAATCCGCTTGGATGATGTTCTAGCAAAGAAAGATGATCATCCAATAAAGGAAGATGGTTATAGAAATGCTCTTGGTAGCATTTATCGGCTACAGAGTCTTGATAATGTTGTTGGAATCAGTTTTATTATCTTTACCAAAATTATGTAGAAAACAAGCAGTTTGAATAATGAATCCAGTCGCACAATATACGTTTTATAAAACAAAATATGGTGATGAATTGCTTATTGATGTGGTGGAGCTGGATGACATCAAGAAGTATATCGCGCAGCAACCAGCACATATATTAACTTATTACGATATAACATGGATATCCGAAGGGAGCGGATTTTTTTACATCGATCAAAAGAAGTATTTGGTTAAGCCCGGCGATGTCATATTTTCACGGCCTGGGGAGGTTAGAAAATGGGATAAAGATAAAATTATCAATGGTTATGCGCTGATTTTTGAAGAAGAATTCCTGTTGTCATTTTTCAATGACCCTGAATTCTTGCACCATCTTTCTTATTTCCATCCGGAAGCGTCTTCAATGATAAGCCTCGATAGCGAAACAGGTGGCCGTATTCCGGCTTTGATCAAAGATATCAAGAGTGAGATAGATACTTATCAGGTAAAAGACAAACATATATTGAGGGCATTATTATACGAGACATTGATGTTGCTCAACAGGGCATATATCGGTGTTAACGGATCTAATCAGGAAAGCCTGATCACAAGGAATCAGCATGTGAATAAGTTTATCACTTTAGTCAATACTGATTTTGGGCGTCATCATTCTATCCGGTATTATGCTGACAAACTCTGCATCACATCAAACTATCTGAACGAGGTTGTTAAAGATACAATGGGTGTCAGTGCAAAACAATGCCTTCAAAATAAGATCATATCAGAAACAAAGAAAGTATTGGCCTATACTAATTCATCTGTTTCTGAAATAGCAGACAGCATGGGCTTTGAGGACTTATCCTATTTTATTCGCTTTTTCCGCAAGCAAACGGGGTATACGCCATTGGGATATAGAAAGACGGTCGGGCAAACAGATTGGTAACGGAAAACACAGAAACCGTAAAAAGTGCTACTTCTTCCATTGTTTGTATGATCAATCAAATAATGAAGACCAATAACTTTGCAACATTTAACACTTAAATGATCATGATATGAAGCAGCGTATTGTAAGCACGGTTATTCCGTTGATGTTGGTTACCGGATATTCTCAGGGTTCGACAACTACTGATTCCGATAAGGAAAATATTGCGACAACGATTATTGCATTGGAGAAAGCGGCATTGGAAGAATGGAACAAAGGAAATCCGTCCGCATATTTGGATATCTATGCCGAGGGTATCACTTATTTTGATCCGTTTCAAGAAAAACGGATTGATGGCCTCGATAAAATGCGGCCTTTTTACGAAGGATTGAGAGGGCAAATGTCTGTCGACAAATATGAAATGATCGATCCGACGGTACAAGTAGCCGGTGAAACAGCTGTATTGACTTATAATTTGGTATCGTATTCAGGTGGTGCCGTTTTCAAATGGAACTGCACGGAAGTCTATTGCCGAGAATCAGATGGTCAATGGAAGATCATTCATAATCATTGGTCATTTGTGAGGCCAATGGATATGAAAGAGTAATGTATAATTGATAATTGAATATTCGCAGATATCTGTTAATTCAATAAATAGTTCTTAATTTTTAACTCTTAATTCTTAATTTAACACTAGGTGTTCTATGAGAAAGCAACCTATCATAGCAGTTGGATTATTATTGTCCGCTTTGTTTTTTGCTTGTTCCCATTCTCAGGGAATTGATACAGCCGACGGCGATATCACACAGGCTGATCAAGCGAAAATCGAAGCATGGAATGTGGTAAAGTCTATTAACCGGCATTGGGCAATCACCGAAAACCTGGATAGCTTGGGTTTATTGTTGCATGATGATATGGTGATATTTTCTCCCGGTGGAAAAGAAAGGTTACAAGGAAAGAACAATATTATTTCGGCATATCGGGCATATGCTCAATATGCCGAAACAATCAGTTTGAGCGAAACCGAACCGGTAATACAACTCTATAATGACAATAAAACAGCAATTGTTAGTTATTTCAGCGATTTAAGAATCAAAACATCCGAAGGCGAAATTCAGGATTTTTACTGTAAAGATATGTATGTGCTAATTTGTGGAGATAATGGCTGGCATGCGGTAGCGCAACATTATTCTTTTTATAACCGATAAAGATCGATTTTATTTCGTCATTGCGAGCGATAGCGAAACAATCTTTTATATCCTTAGAGGTTGTCTAAATTTCTCCAGTTAACACAATAAAATAGTGGCATTACATTTTGGCAAACCAACTGTGGAAACTACTTCGGCCTTGTTCGGAGACTATGCGCTGGGAACTTTGTCATACCAGACGTGGCACATTTGGGGCGGTGTTATCATTCACATGGGAATCGCTTTGGCGATAGAATTGATTCGTTTTTCCCAGCATTATGTGTTGCATGCCCGTTTTATCCCTTATGTTTAAAATCCCTTCCTTGCTACAATTGTGGCTGTACCTGCGTCAAGGAGGGGGCATATTGCGCTGATTTATGTTCTGAAGTCTGTGTTGCCTGTGGTCTTTTGTCCTGATGTTTCCAACGCCTGTGGCTCCACAAGTAAAGTTCGGGCTTCAGGCGAATTGCTTTTTCCAATTCTGCATACCAACGTTTGGTCACTTCCATGGACGTTTCAGTGGCTGCGTTTTCGGTTATCAGTACATATTCGTATTCGTATACAAACCGCTTGGACTGCGTAACTTTGAGAAATACCACGGCCAGCTTCAGTTTTTTTGCAATATGCTCCACACCTATCAACACCGGTGTGTCTTG
>JAVBPN010000149.1:0-20045 GCA_031549585.1 Bacteroidales bacterium | reverse complement strand
GGTTAAACAATACGGTCCCCGACCAGGCGGATTGCTTTACAAACAAATCCACAATATCTTTTATTTTTAACTCTACCCCGTTTGCGGAATTTATGGCCCCTCCCGCAAAATCAGCACATTTTATTACCAGCTCAATTTGATGAATAAGATCTGCAACATGGATAAAATCCCTTGATTCATTGCCTGTACCAAACATTTCAATCTTCTTGCCGGAATGTTTTCAAATATTTGCGCTCACGTTTGTCCAATGTGTATTCAAAAATGATATCGTCCATCAGACTATTGGCTGCCGATTGTTCCGGATTATCTGTCATACCCATGTGTCCACCGATACGAATTGTTCCTCGATTATTCAATATTTTTTTAGAAAACTGATAAGCAAAATCTGTTTGCTGTACTTCTTGCCCCGATTCGTCATATTGTGTGTACGATTCGACATTGAAGGTCAAATTGGCTCCTTTGATGTGGTTTTGCGCCCACAAATTTAATTCTTTAGATATTAATCCGTTTAATGCATCCATGGCGAGATTGCCACCACCGGTATTTCCGCTAATGCTTCCGGGTGCAGTATAGGTGTTGTAGATCAATATATTCATTGCTTGCATAGCAATTTCTTCAGGTGTTGCTGTGGAGAGCTGACTTTGGATGGTACCATCCGCTGATTTTAAATTCAATGCAATATCCAAATTAGTCAGAGTGTTACGCAATAATACATAAATATCAAAAGCAACCATACGGGAACTTTTTTCTTCTGTCACACTGATGCGGACACGTTGTACCGCAGTGATATTTAATTCGGGGTTCATTAAATCACCGGTCCAGTTCAAATAACTGCCTTTTTCCACATCAAATATTTTTTCACTTATAGCCGGAGGATGGTAAGATACTTTCCCAGTACGTATTTCATATTTTCCCATCATGTTTTGATAGCCTTCCGGATTGAGCGTATACATTAATCTTCCACCGCCTTGCACAGCAACATAGTTACTTAAATCTTCGGAAAGCCCGATTACAAACATTGCCGACTCGGAAATGTTTATTTCGACCGATAAGTCAATTTTTTGGATGTCAGAAATATTTTCTTGTAGTGATGCATGAAAGATGGAGTCTGCTGCAGGTAGGCGAAAACGGACTATATCGCTGTTTTTCCGGTTTTTTACTTCTAGTGTTTGGCGTGGGATATAAGTTAACCGGGTATTATCCAAGATTCCTATTTTCCCTCGTATGACGGGTTGGGCAAATCCTCCTTTTAACGAAGCATCAATATCAGCAAATGTGGTTCCATAGAAAAAACCATCACTGGTTTTTGGAACATTTGCTAATTGTAGGCCGGAAGCGGAAATATTGATGTCTGCCATGATTGCAGATAAGTTGGTGAAATTCAGTGTGCCATTGATTTGCAGTGCTTTACCGGACGGATCGGTCAATGCAAATTGGTCGAAACGCATTAACCCATGGTTTATTTCTACGGTTTGCGAACCCAACGTATAGATCATGTTGGTTGGTATTACTTTAATGGATGCTTGATTTAATTTCAGATTGCCATTGATATCTGGCTTTTTGACAGATCCAGTGACAGATAAATCCACATCCAATGTTCCTTGTGTGTTTCCAATTATATTTGTTGTAAATGCTTCCAGGATGGAAAGGTCTAAAGCGTTGATTCCAGCTTCAAACATTAGACTGTCGGCATTCCGTGGAGAAAAGGAGCCATTGACCCATATTTTCTTTTGCCCGTTGACGTTAATATCCCCACTGACACGATGTTCAGTTTTGGTAAATAGATAAAAAGCGTCCAATCCGATATCTCCAATTGTTTGTTTTTTATAAGCCAATTGGCCGATATTTGCTGTACCATTTAATGTCTGAAAATCTTCCCGTAAGGCAAAAACCAAATTTGCATCCAAAATTCCTGCAATAGGAGGAGCAATAGCAATATAATCAGTAATTGCACCTAAATTTATTTTTTCGGTAATCAGCGAGATCGCTCCTTTGGGGACGTCTTTACCTTTTGCATTGGATATCGAAACTTTTTCATCGTTCCGACTCAATTGCACGTCAGCCAAAAAACCATCTTTTTTTGCATAGGTGAAGAAATTTTGCGGATTTACTTGCCATTCTGTGCCGAATATAGGATTTCCAACAATATGGGCAGTCATGGCAGTATCAAACAAAGCCACTTGCACGGCTGCGTCGACAAACGGCTGGTTGGATGGTGTTTTGATACTCAAATGTGCTCCCACATCGTGCGGAACGATATATCCATCTAAGACAATGCGGTGAAAATTGCGAAACCGGCCATGAATATTGCCAACTCGCATTGAATAATTAATCCGGCTATTTGATTCGGCTGTCTGGAAATTAATACTATCTATTTGGTTAGTGCCAAGAGAAAACTCTTTAATAGCCAGGTTTCCACTCCAAAGTGTCTGCTCATTATGTAAAAGGCCTAATTTGATGCTAGAAAACCCAATGCTGTCTTTTTGAAGGAATTCTGTAATTCCATTATTCCGTCCTGCTGTTAATTGTAGCTTGAAATAGGGCAAGGTATCGGGTTGGGTTAAAAAGGCAAAACTACCGTCAGCTATTTGCTTGGGAAGTTGTACGCCAATGGCTGTCAAACTTCTATTGATCTGGTCGATGCCGGCAAAAATATCAAAATCGAGTGCCATATCGCCCGACACAAGTTGAAGGTTTGTATGGCTCGAATCGGAATAGGCTTTCGCTGAAACTTTTTCCACATAACGAACTTGACGACCTGTCTGTAGTGTCGTTTTAGATACGGTGGCCTGGGCTTGGATATTATTTTTGGATGTTTCTGAAATGTGGGCATCTACATTTGTCGATAAGGTGAATGCATTTTGCATCAAACCCATTTTGTGTAAATCGGCCAAATCGATATTTATATTGGTTTGTATATCCAGTAGGGATAAAAATTTTGCCTCCACATGGGTTTGTAGTTTCAATATTTCATTATCAGATTGTAAATTGGCCATCAACGTGCCTTTGTCTATTTTACCTTCCAGATTGATGTTTTGGTAGGGATAATCGTTATATTCCAATAAATCAAGTTGCATTTCGAAATTTGCCTGTAAAGTTTCCATTGTGAATCCACTGCCATCGGCATTTGCGTTGGCAACGAACGTGCCTAAATTCATCTTTGGAAATATTTCGGTTAGCATTAAACTGTCGGCCGATAACGATGCTCGGTATGCTTGTTGTTTGGCATCCAACTGTCCATCTAACTGCATATTTCCAGACCTTGTGCCGACATCACCCGTTATGTGAAAGATATCCGATTCAGCTTGTAAATGTGCATTTAAAGTAATGTTGTGGGGAATAATTAGTGATTGCGTTGTATCAGGTTCTATGGCTAATAATGAATGGATGTCATTAATTTTTCCGTCCATACGGATATCCATTGTTTTTATCAAAGGTAAAATCTTCAATATGCGCGATATATTGCTTGTATATGTTCCTTTGCTTTTCGTATTATTAGTATTAAAGCCAATATATCCATCGGCAGATAAATCCAACATTCCGGGTAATCCAACCAACAATTTTTCCAAATGAATTTGTTCTGGTGTTCCTGATAAAGCGGATTCCAAGCGGATCATTTTTCCGTTAAAAGGAAACAATGCCGAATCTGACGCTAAAGCATATATATCGGAAACAGCAATAGAGGCGTCTATTTGTCCTGAAATAGCATTTTTTTGTTTGATCAGGTCATTGATTTGATACCAAGGAACGGGTACTTCCACGTCCAATTGTATTTTACTACTTGCGGTTTGGAGTTGCATGTTCGCAACTCGTGTAGAAGCGGAATCTAAAGCAAGTTGCAAGCCAGCGTTACGAATAGTAAAGCCTGAAGGATGTTTTAGCTGTAATCCCTTTATTCCGCCTTTGATCACCATACCATAATTTACGAAACTATCGATAGATGCAGTTATATTGGCCAATTGAATGTGGTTGGGATCGAATCCGGCTATGGAAGGTTTGTCCGCAGCATCCATACCGAAAAAGCTATTTGCAAGTTGGATCTTTTCAACTTCGATTAACCAGCTTGTAGCTTGCTTTTGTCCTGGTTTAACGGTGGGTTCTTGTGGCTTATTTTCTTGAGAGAGAATGTTTTGGTGGAATTTACCTTCAGTTACCTGAAAGGTTTTTGCCGTTACTGTGGATTTACCCAAATCGACGATACCAGAAGATAAATTTGCATGTCCGATTTGCACGTCGAAATCAAGTGAACCATTCTCAGAGGACATAGCAAATGAAGATTTGTCCAATATCATATTACCTACATCGATAAACCACTTTGAAGTTGTCGTATCAACAAGGTTAGGGGAGAATAGGGGAGTGGCCATTTTGATTTGTATATGGCCGTTTCCCATATTGAAGTTTTCAGAAGTAATTTGCTGAGATCCCAATTTGACAGCAGCATTGTGCATTATTGCTTCACCTATATCAATCCCAATATTCACTCCTGATGCAACATCGTGCATCAGAAATTCACTCCGATTGATATGGACATTGCCTAAAGTGATAATCCATTCTTTCTTTGAATCTGTGGGTGTTACAGTTGTTGTGTCGTTTTGGGAAAAGACACCAATGTTCAAAGGTAGATCTGGTCGAAGCCGTAACAAGTGGATTCCGGCATTATCTAAATGTACTTCTTTTAAATGAATATTCCGGCGTAATATGGGTGCAATTGCTAAATCGCATGAAATATGATGCGCATAAAGCATCGTATCATGTTGCTGGTCAAACAATACCAAATCAGTTAATGATATATCACTTGGGAAAATGATCGATATACGGCCTAATTGAAGTTCGATATTATATTTTTCGGAAACAAAGGCAGTTATTTTTCCGGTCAGCCACTTTTGTACCGGAGGAAGATATATTAAGGCGGACGCTAACAAACAAATCCCCAGAAATGCTAAGAATGTCCGGATGAAATATTTGATGATTTTCTTGATCCGCATGGCCGGTATTTATTCGTATTTGTTTACTCAACAACGGGGAAAAGATCTTTGTTTAGCTATGATTAGTTGAATTTTGTATTTTCTACGTATGATTGGGTAAAGGAATGTAGTGTATCAATAAAATCTAACAAGACTTAAAAGCCCACTAGTTTTCTTTCGCATCCACCCATTGATACATTTTGTCCGACCGGCGAATGGTTTCGTGAACGGGCATTGAAAAAACATCACCTTTTATCACTTGTTGAACAGGTTTTAAATCAACGCGCAATTCTGTCACTTCAATTTCGACCACTCCAGTAGCCGATCCGATGATTAAAACTTTATCGCCAACAGAAAGTGTTCCCGATTGCATCAAAAATTCACCGACGTGGATATTAGAAAAATAGTTGTTGCATTTGGCTATATATTCTTTCTTTTTAGTCGACTTGGAACCGGGCGTATTGGTGAGTTCTCCGATGCTTTTACCTAAATAGTATCCATCCCAGAATCCCCTGTTAAAAACAGACCGCAATCGTTCTGTCCATTGCGTGATAGAATCCGGGTTGTACTGTCCTTCACAGTACGCATTTAAGGCTTCATTGTAACATTGCCCTACGGTTTTCACATATTCGGGGCCACGCGCGCGCCCTTCTACTTTGAAAACCCTTACGCCTGCGTCAATCATTTTATCTAAAAATCCAATGGTACAAAGATCTTTAGGGGACATCAGGTAGGAATTATCCACAGCCAATTGGCGGCCGGTTTCGTTATCATAAGCTGAATATGACCGCCGGCATACCTGCACACATTCTCCGCGATTAGCTGACCGGTTGTATTCGTGTAAACTCAAATAGCATTTGCCTGATACAGACATGCATAATGCACCATGGCAAAACATTTCAATTTTCACCGGCAAACCGGAAGGCCCACAAATGGGCTGTTCTTGTATGTTGTCCGATATTTCTTTGACTTGATCCAAATTCAATTCGCGAGCAAGCACCATTACATCACAGTATGGTGCAAAAAAGCGTAACGCTTCTTTATTGCTGATGTTGAGTTGTGTAGAAGCATGTACCTCTAATCCGATTTCACGAGCATACAAAATTGCGGCCATATCGGAAGCAATGACAGCATCAACGCTGTGTCGGAGTGCAGCATCGGCCACTTCCTTCATAACAGGAATGTCTTCGTCATAAATAACGGTATTCAGCGTCAAATAAGTTTTTACGCCTTGCTGTTTACATATATCGACAATCTTTTGCAAATCGTCAAGTGAAAAGTTGACGGATGATTGCGAACGCATATTTAACCTTCCTGCACCAAAATATATGGCGTCGCACTTGGTTTGCAGCGCTGCAGCCAACGATTCCCACGAACCAACCGGCAACATCAGTTCAAGGTCTTTCCTATGAATGTTCAAATTCAACTTTTGATTTCAAAAAGGTTATTCAAATAATCTGCCAAAGCAATCCGGATAGGCATCAGATACAAATGGAAATGATTTTTTTGGCAGAATTCAATCACTTGTTGTCCGAATTGTGTATTCCAACTCATCGTAGGGTTAAATGATTTCGGGAAAATGGCTCTATTACGGGTTTCCCAATATAATCTTGAGTTTTCGCTTGTTACTGGGCTAATTCCCCAATAAACTTCCTGCCCTTCTAAGTATTCGGAATAAATTTCCAACAACCGCAAATCAAAAAATGGTTGCGAAAAAAAACCTTCTGCTCCTGCTTCCATTTTTTGTGCCAGATATTCCAACTCATAGCGAATATTGTTCCGATAAGGATCAAAAGCTGCATATATTTTGACACCTGGCACTTCCTTTTTCAACTTGTTAATCAATGCGATGCTGGTGGTAGGATAGATTTGCCGTTTCATATCTTGCGGCTTATCCCCTTCGATTACCAATACTTCCCGGATGCCATTTTCAGCAAAAAAACCGGTTAACGGAAATGACCGATGCAAGTCAAAATCAATTGCCCTTAAATGAGCGATACGCTTTAGATTAGAATGATTGATGAATTGGCATGCTTGCCATGCGCGAATATCAAACCGTATCAAGTCGGGAAAATTGATGGCTGAAATCTGCGGAATATGTTGTTCGACAAACGTCGTTTGTTCTTGAATATACTGCTGATCGCGAGGAACCAATTCTAATGATATTTCCATGAATGATATATGAATCTGATTGTTGGTACAAAGATACGGAATTCATCCACTATGCCAATCTATTTAGTGATGAGTGATGAACTATGAGTTATGAGCATATAAAACGTTATATTCTTCTTAATTTTCTATTGCTTATCACTCATCACTCATATCTTATCACTAATTAGGAAATGGGATTTTATGCTACCTTTGTATGTTTAATTTATATTTTGATTATCTATCAATGAATAACACACGGCCACTTATTTTAATTGCCAATGACGATGGTTACCGAGCTGGAGGGTTGAAAGCGTTGATTGAAGTTGCCCGGCCTTACGGTGATTTACTGGTTGTATCTCCATCAGAAGGGCAGTCTGGAATGTCGCACGCCATTACTGTTAGGGTTCCGATCCGTGTGGAAAAGCATGTGGAAGAATCCGGATTGAAAGTGTATGTATGTAATGGTACTCCGGTTGATTGTGTTAAAATAGCCCTCAATAAATTGATAGACCGGCATCCTACGTTACTGCTTACGGGCATTAATCACGGGGCAAATTCTTCGGCAAGTGTGTTATATTCCGGAACTATGGCAGCAGCTATAGAAGGATGTATGTATAATATTCCTTCTATTGGATTTTCTCTGTTGGATCATTCGCCCCAAGCCGATTTCGAGCCGTACAAACCTTTTATAAAAAAGATTGCAGAAAGTGTATTGAAAAATGGATTGCGTACAGGCACTTGCTTAAATGTCAATATTCCGAAAGTGCATATTTCAGACATCAAAGGAATACGGGTGTGCCGGCAAGCGCGTGGTTATTGGCAAGAAGAGTTTGAATCCCGTATAGATCCCAATAACCGCGAATATTATTGGTTAACCGGAGATTTCTTTAACGAAGAGCCGAATGCTAAAGATACAGATGAATGGGCTTTGAAAAATAATTACATTTCCATTGTTCCGGTGCAGATAGATATGACTTGCTACCAAAGTATGGATAAGATCAAAAAAATGTTAAGCATAGAATCAGATTAACATGAAATAGCCATGCGAATAAAAGTTGTACCAACCAATATGAATTATATTCATGGCATATTCCATCTGACCTTAGAAATCAAATAATAAACAGATGAAACAAATTATGATAGTTTTGTGTATTATTATCAAATTGTCTGATTATGAATTATGATTTGATCGTTATCGGGAGCGGGCCGGGAGGTTACGTTGCTGCTATCAGGGCTTCACAGTTAGGTATGAAAACAGCGTTGGTGGAGCGCGAACATTTAGGTGGAATTTGTCTTAATTGGGGATGTATCCCTACCAAATCGCTGTTAAAAAGTGCACAAGTATATCGTTATGTGACACATGCTTCCGACTATGGAGTTTCTTTGGAAGGAACAGCCAAGCCCGACTATGCTGCCATTGTTGCGCGTAGCCGGAGCATTGCCGAAAGTATGAGTAAAGGCGTGCAGTTTTTACTTCAAAAAAACAATGTCGATGTTGTTTTGGGCAACGGACGTTTGGCAAGCAAAGGATCGGTGATTGTAACCGACAGCGAAGGAAAAGAATCAACCATCACAGCAAAAAATATTATTCTGGCTACCGGTGCACATTCTCGTCAATTGCCCAATCTCCCACAAGATGGGGCAAAAATCATCGGATATAAGCAAGCCTTGGCTTTGCCACAACAACCCAAAACTATGTTGGTGGTGGGATCGGGTGCAATTGGAAGCGAATTGGCATTTTTCTATCAATCCATCGGTACACAAGTTACTTTGGTTGAGTTTATGCCGCAAATTGTTCCGCTCGAAGATGAAGAAGTTGCTAAGCAATTAGACCGTTCGTTCAAAAAAGCAGGGATGAAAATATGGGTTAATTCTACGGTCGAATCGGTTGATTTGTCCGGAGATACTTGTGTTGCCGCAATAAAAACACCAAAGAATACGGAGACATGCCAAGTTGACGTTGTTTTGTCTGCTGTGGGCATTACACCCAATACCGAACAAGTCGGATTAGAGGAATTGGGTATTGAAACGGATAAGAGTCGTGTGAAAGTAAATGAACATTACCAAACCAATGTAGATGGAATTTTTGCCATCGGCGACATCATCAACACGCCGGCATTGGCGCATGTCGCTTCTGCTGAAGCCATCAATTGCGTTGAGTATATTGCCGGGTTGAATCCGGAGCCGATCAATTATAAGAATATTCCCGGGTGTGTGTATACTACTCCCGAAATTGCATCTGTCGGCATGACTGAAAAAGCAGCAAAAGAAGCAGGATACGATATAAAAGTCGGCAAATTTCCTTATACTGCATCGGGCAAAGCTGCAACATCCGGCGCTAAAGATGGCTTTGCCAAATTGATCTTCGATGCCAAATATCAGGAATTGCTTGGAGCGCACATCATTGGTGAAAATGTAACGGAAATAATATCTGAGCTGGTCGTTGCACGTAATTTGGAAACAACCGCGCACGAATTGATCAAATCCATTCATCCACACCCTACTATGTCTGAAGCCATTATGGAAGCAGTAGCAGTAGCGTATGGAGAGTCTGTAAATATTTAGTTTATATAACAAATAGTTTATTAATGACCCCTTCCTTACAGGTTCTAGATTCCGTCAGGCTTAATTTCAGCTCGGGATCTTTAACAATCATGAATATAATTCTGGCCTTTGTCATGTTTGGCATTGCGCTAAGGATGAATTTTTCCAATTTTAAAGACATAGTCAGGAACCCCAAAAGTTTTATCGTAGGAGTGGTTTCCCAAGTGTTTTTGTTGCCTTTGATTACTTTTTTACTGGTGTTGGTGATTCGTCCCACTCCTTCGGTTGCCATGGGTATGATTTTGGTTGCAGCCTGCCCCGGAGGCAATATTTCCAACTTCATTACATCGCTTGCCAGAGGCAATATTGCTTTGTCTGTCAGTTTATCGGCATTCTCCACATTGACTTGCGTGTTTATGACGCCGTTCAATTTTGCATTCTGGGGAAATCTTTATTTTCGTGCTTCTCAAAAGATTATCCCAATAGAAATTAGTTTTTTGGAGATGGCCGAAACTGTTGTTGTTTTGCTTGGGATTCCGATTATATCAGGAATATTATTTGCCCGTTATTTTCCGAAAGCAACGCAAAAATTAATCAAACCGATGGGTATATTATCCATTATTGCTTTTATCGGATTCATTGTTGTTGCGTTGGCTTCCAACTTCAATTATTTTCTAAAATATGTCCACTTAATAGCCATTATTGTTATTATCCATAACGGATTGGCTTTATTAACAGGCTATGCAGCCGGGAGAACCATTCGCTTACCTTGGCAGGATGTACGTTCCGTAACCATAGAAACAGGCATACAAAACTCAGGATTGGGGCTGGTCTTAATTTTCAATCCCTATCTATTTAACGGATTGGGCGGAATGGCATTTGTTGCGGCATGGTGGGGCGTATGGCATATTGTATCCGGGCTAATTTTGGCAGCCATTTGGAGACGTAAAGTTCCCGCTTAATGTAGGTTCACGGTACAGGGTAAACGGTGCAAGGGTTCGTTTACCAAGACAACCGCATCAAAATATTCAACCACGATATTATTTTTGTTGGAATTGCCCGTCAGGGCTTCAACTAAAGGACAGGCGGCCTTGTCATATAAATACTCTCGGATAAATAATCGACGTTTTAATATATTCTTTTGAAGTTGGTTGAATGAAAGTTACACCAACTTAGCACAAGCGATCTCATGACCGAAGGGAATAATATTCAATAATCGATCATCAATATTCAATTACTTACCTCCTTCTTTGCACTTTTGCAAGAGAAAAAATATCACAAAAACAGCAACAATGTGGAAACCAATGTCAGCACATACACCAGCATACGATAATTTTTTTCTGAGACTTTCTTTACAAAAACGATTCCCAACCATGCGCCGATAGCTATGGCGGGCAACACGGTCAAATCGAACATCAGTGTTTCACTGCTCATATTGTGCCACACGAAATATTGTAACGGCAGTTTGAGGTAGTTAATGATCATGAAAAACCAAGCGCCGGTGCCTACAAAAGAATTTTTGGGCAGCCGAACCGAAAGCAGAAAAACCGACATGATAGGGCCTGCCGCATTACCGATCATGGTGGAAAAGCCGCCAGCGATACCAAACAAAGCCGTAAACCACCAAGCCGACGGAACGGGAACGTCTTTGTTGCGGCGCTCGTTCCACAACATCACGACAATACCCGCAATAATACAAATCCCGATCAGTATTTTAAATCCCTTGTCGGGAACTTGCCGGTCGACGAGCAAAGCAAAAGCAAAACCCGCCAATGCCCATGGCAGAAGACGGATAATGTATTTCCACTCGGCGCTGCGACGATAGTACACGACGGCAAACAGGTCGGCGAAACACAACATGGGCAACAAAATGCCGGTGGACGGTTTGGCTCCGAAAATAACAGCCAATATCGGTACCGCCACAGTCCCTAATCCGGTAATTCCCGTTTTGGACATGCCGATACACAAGCCGCAAAACGCAATTGCAGCCCACTCCCAAAACGACAGTTCAAAGTTCAAGATTCAATGTTTTGGATTTTGAGTTTCGGTTTTAAAGTTTAAATTATTTTCGAGCAAGAGTACTTTTTCCTTGCATCATATATACTTTCTCTCTGACAAACTCAGTCCATTGCACGTAGCTTTTTGATTTGTCAAATGTTTGGTAGGGAATAGGCGTTCCGAAATTTAAATGGAAATGATGCCCTTTTTGTTTGAAGAATTCATCAACAAGATAGGTTAACTCAATATTTGCTTTAATCCCAATTGCTTTTCGGAAATTCGACAGATTGTAGAAAAAATTGGTATTGCGCCCATCAAAATAGATAGGGACAATATCCCGTTGGTATTGAATAGATTTCTGGATAAAACTTTTATTCCACTTTAAATCGACAATTTTTCCTTTGATTTTTCGCGAACACAATCCTGCCGGAAAATTCAATACCTGCGCATCACTTTTATATGTTTCATCGATCTTTTTTGCATAGTCAGCCGTTTGGCCTCCGTATTTATTGACAGGAACAAATATCGGATCAAAGTTTTTGAGATTCAACAACAAATCGTTGACGATAAATCGTATTTCTGGAAACCTTTGCCCAATGGCATCCATCAACATCAATCCGTCAAAACCGCCTAACGGATGATTGGATGCAAAAATATAACGGCCCTCGAGAGGAACTTGATCCAATCCGTCAAGGGTATAAGTCACCTTCATATCTTCGAGGATGCACCGGACAAAATCCAATCCGTACGATTCACGGTAATCGTAAATAATCCTGTTTACTTCATCTTGATGGATAATCCTTTTGATATATGCGATCAAAAACCCCGGAAGTACTTTCAATAGCTTGGGATTTTTATTCCGGATTACCTCCTTGATATCAATAAATTTCTTTGGATCAGTAGCCATTGATCAAAAATTGGATTGTGTCCCCCATTGGTAAGCATTGGTTTCTAACCCGGCCAATTGCAACAATCGGTCAACAACTGTTGCGGTAAGGGCGTCAATCGTTGCCGGGCGCGAATAAAATGAAGGCGATGCCGGCGCAATAATTGCTCCGGCTTGTGTCAACACTTGCATGTTGTTGATATGAATCAGGTGAAACGGCGTTTCTCTGACTGCCAATATAAGGCGGCGGCGTTCTTTGAGCATTACATCGGCAGCACGAGTAATTAACGTGTCGGCAATCCCGTTCGCAATGCGTCCCATTGTTCCCATGGAACAAGGACAAATAATTAAAGTGTCATATAGGGAACTACCTGACGCAAAACCAGCGTTAAAATCATGATTGTCATATATAGTAAACGGAGTAGTCAACGGAGATCCGATTTCGTGTGCCCATACTTCCTGCCCTTTATCTGAAAATATGATAGCAACCTCTTCTACTTGCCCGGAAACATGAAGTGCATACAAACGGTTGATCAATTGTTCGGCATAAATTGATCCGCTGGCTCCTGCAACTGCAACAACGATTCTACGTGTCGGCATGGCTATTTACTTTGTTGTTCTAATGTTTCAATTCCAATCTTGATATCTTGGTCACGCCGGTTGAGTATTGGATAAAAACCCTTGTCGTCAAATATATTGCGCGTTATATATGCGGTTACCGTATTTTCTATGGCATCTCCAGACATGTGTAAATCCTTGCTGTTTGCCTGAACTCCTTGTTCTTTTGCATATGCTACAAATTGATTCAGGATATTTTCCCGGTGCAAATAATTGGCTAAATCATCATAACTACCTTTGGATACCAATGTACTCCGGTGCTTATCTGCATAATTAAATGCAAAACGATAAATTAACCCTTTGCGGATGATTTGAGCATAATATTTGGAATAATCCGACGTGTCTTGGGGTATAAAAATGTCAGGCATGATCCCTCCACCGCCATAAACAATTTTTCCTCCCGGCGTAACAAATTTCAGCGAATCATTGAAACGTATGCTGTCTGCCTGTTCCATCTCGCCATGTATAACACGTGCATTCAGCTCATTGTAATATTCATTATCGCCGTGGTCATAGGGTTTTTGAATGCATCGTCCTGTAGGTGTATAGTAACGGGAAATTGTAAGTCTGACCGCTGATCCGTCATAAAGCGAATGTTGTTCCTGAACCAATCCTTTACCAAAACTGCGCCTTCCGATAATGTTTCCCCGGTCATTGTCCTGAATAGCCCCGGCAACAATTTCACTGGCCGAAGCAGAAAGTTCATTGATCAACAAAACAAGATCCATATTCTGGTATTCGGACGTTTTCCCATTTGACAGATAGTCGGTACGTGGACGGGCGTGCCCCTCAGTATACACAATAAGCTTACCTTTGGGAAGAAATAATTCAGACAATCCCACGGCTGCATCAATAATCCCTCCGCCATTATCGCGTAAATCGATCATCAATTGTTTCATTCCTTTTCCAGACAATTCTTTCAAAGCTTCGGTAAACTCCGCCAAGGTAGTTTTTGAGAATTTGTTGACTTTGATGTAACCTATTTCCGGTGTGATCATGTAAGCCGCATCGACGCTATACAAAGGAACCGACCCTCTGGTAATTTCAAATTTCATCAGATCAGCAATTCCCTTGCGGAAAATATCCACGTGTACCTTAGTTCCTGCCTTGCCCCGTAACATTTTAACAATATCATCGCTGGCCATCTTTACGCCGGCAACCAATGAATCATTTACTTTGACGATCCGGTCACCCGCCATGATACCCGATTTTTCCGACGGTCCTTTAGAAGTAGTATTGACAACTACGATTGTATCATTCATCATATTGAAAGATACCCCAATACCTGAAAAATTACCTTCAATAGGCTCATTTTCTGCAGCAATTTGCGATGCCGGGATGTAGCGGGAATGCGGATCGAGCATTTGCAGCATCGCTTTAATGGCCGCATCTTCAAGCTGGGCTGTCGAAATCGTATCAACATACGAATCGGTAATTAATTCCAACACTTGGCTCGTTTTGTTGATTGGGCTATAATACATCAATCCTCTGCTGCCGGTAACTTGTGATGTACGGTTCATCCGGACACCAATCAATATTCCTGCTATCAAGACGACAGCAAAAACCAACGGCATTAAAGCATCTACTTTTCTATTTTTAATTTCCATACGACATTTCTAAATAGACCACTTCAATACCAGCCCGTTCCAATAACCTGATTCCATCGTCAATTCGATACATTTCACCATATACTACCCGCTTGATACCTGACTGGATGATTAATTTTGCACATTCCAAACACGGGGCTGCTGTTACATAGAGTGTCGCCCCATCACTGCTGTTATTCGATTTTGCTACTTTGGTGATGGCATTTGCTTCGGCATGCAATACGTACGGTTTTGTTACGTTGTTTTCATCTTCGCAAATATTTTCAAAACCCGCCGGTGTACCGTTGTATCCGTCAGAAATAATCATTTTATCTTTCACCAACAAAGCCCCTACTTTCCGGCGTATGCAATACGAATTTTGTCCCCAAATGCGTGCCATTTCCAAATACCTTTTATCCAGGAGCTTTTGTTTATCCATCTGCAATGATTTTACAAAATGAAATACAAAGGTACGAAAAATCAGGATTTAATAAATGGACCGGTAGTGCATTTAGAAATATTGTCTTGGCTAAAGCTGGACAGCAATGAAAATCATCAAAATCATTGGAGGCTGTTCAAAAAGTCTTTTCCCGAGCGGAATTGCAAATTCCGCTCAACGTTATTTGACTGTAGTTACAGGCACTCGTGTTCGGCTGAATTTGTAATTCAGCCGTCTTTGGTAGCTTTCCGAGCAGCCTAATAATCAATGCAATTTTATTAAGGCTTTAGCCGAATTGTGATTTGGAGGATTTTGGCAACAAGGTTTACTCAGTAAAGAAGCTTGTTTGGGAAGTTTCTTTTCGAAGCCTATGGATTTCTTTTTGTAATTCTTCGAGCCGCAAAAGTAGATTTTTGATCACATCAATTCCGGCAATATTGATCGACAAATCGTAATGCCAACGGATGTAACGCTCCAAATCAGGCAATTGAGATGTGTAAACATATTCCACACCTTCAATAGTTTGTAAATCGATCAAGCCTTCTTCTGCCAATAATTCAATAAAAGATGATTCAATATGGCTTTTGCTGCAATATTCGCTCAAGATGATAAAATCGGTTTCCATTGTTTCGCATATTAAGATTTGGATAATTGAATAAATAAATCCTTTTGTTTTTCTGTTAATCCGGTAGGGATCACAACAGAAAAAGTAATGATCAAATCGCCGAACTGTTCGTCTTGCTTATATATAGGAAATCCTTTCCCTTTGAGCCGCACTTTTGCCCCATTTTGCGTTTCGGGTTTTACCTTCACTTTCACTTTGCCATTCAACGTGTTCACTTCTTGTTCTCCACCCAATACGGCAGTATACAAATTAAGTGGCACAGTGGTATACAGATCATTGCCCAGGCGTTTGAATTCGGGATCTTCGTTGATGATGAAAGTGATATATAAATCGCCGGACTGTCCGCCACTGACTCCGGGAGATCCTTGTCCGGCCAGCTTGATCACTTGTCCATCCATAACGCCGGCTGGAACTGTGATGCGTATCTTCTTCCCGTTCACGTTCAAAGTTTGCTTGTGTGTTTGTGCCGCGTCGGTCAGGCTCAAATGTAAATCGGCATTAAAATCCTGCCCACGGAATCCGCCACGGGTACGCCCTCTGCTTCTGCCTCCACCACCAAACAATGATTCGAAAAAGTCCGAAAAGCCTCCAGCATCACCTGAAAACGCCGAAAAATCCCCACTTTGCCAATAATTCCCACCTCCGGCTTGCGATTGTTGCTGTCTACGAGCTTCCTCAAACTGATCGGCATGTTTCCAATTCTCTCCATGTTGATCGTATTTCTTACGTTTTTCCGGATCGCTCAATACTTCATTGGCCTCGTTAAGCGCTTGAAATTTCTTATGTGCTTCCGGATCGTTGGGATTCAGGTCAGGATGATGTTTTCTCGCCAACTTCCTGTACGCTTTTTTAATTTCTTCCTCCGAAGCGTTTTTATCTACTCCTAAAATTTGGTAATAATCTATAAAAGCCATGTGATTAGATCATAATTGTTAAAACCCGGCTATATGCCGGTATGTAAGAACAAATATACGGATTGTATTTGGATGATTGAATACTACGACGACATATACGACAATATCTTAATTGTAAAACACTGCCGGAAAATATTTGTTGTCAGGTGAAACTTCAAAATTAAATAACCTGAGTTCGAGATAAAGACCTAACAGGTCTTTAATACCTGTTAGGTTTTCGATATGGCTTCCAAAGAAGCCGACAAGTCAATGATTCATAAATTATGACAATAAATGTTTATCCCGAACTCAGGTTATTTATCACTCATGAAAGACAATAATTCAAATCAGATGCGATTACATTTATAACTTACATTCACGAAATTGCATCTTACATTCACGAAATCATATCTTACATTCGCGAAATTACATCTTACATCCACGAATTTGTATCTTACATTCGCGAAATTGCATCTTACATTCGCGAATTTGTATCTTACATTCACGAAATCGGATCTTACACTGACGAATTGGCATCTTGCACTGACGAAATTGCATCTTACATCCGCGAAATTGTTTCTTGCATTTACGCATTTATGTTTCTACTTAATATTTTTTAATTTTACTTTAAATAAATTAAAGTATATTTTAATTATATTAAATATTTTATATCTTTGTATGGATCAATTTATCCTGATATGTTGCCTCATCATTGCCCGAGCTGCCAATCCCAGCTCAAAGTTAAAAGCCTTAAGTGCGAACAATGCCAGACGGAAGTATCCGGCTTATATGAATTGCCCGTATTGGCACGCCTATCCTCCGAAGACCAGCAATTTATATTGCATTTTATCAAATACAGCGGTAGTTTGAAAGAAATGGCCAAATACTTGGGATTAAGCTATCCAACCGTCCGCAACCTACTGGATGACATCATCGAACGATTGAAAAATGAAGAAACGAAAACAAAATAGCTATGGAAAGAAAAACTTTTAGATCGAGGATTAGTGTGTTATTAATCATTGTCTTGCTTTGTGCCTTTTTGCCCGCATTTATATCGATTATCGATTCGGAACATATTTTCACTTCCCGTTTTTATAACCTCAGTGGAGCACTTGTATTTATTATTGTCCTTTTATTTGGGATGCGTTATGTCGTCACAGATAAGCAACTGTTGCTGAAATTATGGGGTATCACACTCTACCGTGTACCCATTTCTCAAATCTTTTCAGTTGAACGTTCATATAATCCCATTTCTTCTCCTGCGGCATCTCTTAAAAGATTAAGCGTACAGTTACGGGATAAAAGTCTACCTCGATTGGTTTCTCCTGTTCGCGAACAGGAATTTCTGGGTACATTAAAAGAAATCAACCCGAACATCGATATCTGTGTAGACGATAAAAAAGCTTGGTATCGAGTTTGGGATTGGGATATTTAACCGATAAATTGAATGTTATGGAAAGAAAAGCATCGGAATCAAAACTTTTTTTCGTGGTGTTGGGAATCGTAGTCGGACTTTCCGTAACGGTTCCGATCGTTCTGGTCTATTTGGGATACAAGGAGCCGGAAGTTGTCTGTAATTCGACCGATTTTCAATTGAAAGGATTATACGGAATGGATATTCCCATAAGCGAAATTGCTCGGGCCGATACGATTACACAGGCCGAAATGCCTCGCATCAAACTCAGAACCAACGGTATTTCGCTGTGGGGGGTAAATCGCGGACATTTTAAAACAAAAGACGGAGACAAGATTCGACTCAGTATTAAAAGTGGGGTTTACCCGGTTATTCGAATTGTCGATAAAGAAGGCAAACAATATTACATCAATCGGAAAGACCCCGCTGAAACGAGAAAGATATTTTCTTCTTTAAAAGCGTCATTGGAATAAAGTTCCTTATCGGAATCCGGAGATCGGCTGTTTCGACAACGTAATCGATTATAAAACTTAAACTTGAGATATAATGAAATCACAATTTTCTCGATCAAGCATGAGATTTATCGGCATGTTTTTGTCGATATTCCTTGCCACATCATCGTTATGCGGACAAGACATTACGGGACAATGGAATGGAGCGCTCAATATCCAAGGAGTTCGACTACGGGTCGTTTTCCACATCACGAAAACCGATATTGGCTACACATCCACCATGGATAGTCCCGACCAGGGCGCTAAAGGAATCCCTGTGGCCACCACTGCATTCGATGGGTCCAAACTGTCGCTGGCCGTTCCCAATATCGGTTTGACCTATGAGGGTGAGTTCAAAACCGATTCCGTTGTGGGGACATTAAAACAAAGCGGGGCATCGTTCCCGATGACACTGAAACGCACACCGGTGGAAGTAAAACCCGCCGTCAGGCCGCAGGAACCTAAGCCGCCTTACTCGTATATTTCGGAAGATATTACTTTTGAGAATAAAACTGCTGGAATCACCTTAGCCGGAACGCTGACCATGCCGGCAACAGGTGGTAATTTTACAGCAGTAATACTTATCACAGGCAGCGGAGCCCAGGATCGTAACGAAGAAATCATGGGGCACAAGCCATTCTTAGTCATCGCCGACTACCTTACACGACATGGAATCGCCGTACTACGTTTCGACGACCGTGGAACAGCAAAATCAACCGGTGACTTCCTTTCGGCTACTACCGTCGATCTTGCCACTGATGCCGAAAGCGCTGTTGCCTGGTTGAAAACCCGTAAAGAGATCAATCCGAAAAAAATAGGATTGATGGGACACAGCGAAGGCGGAGTTATTGCACCGATGGTTGCAGCGAATTCGAGAGATGTTGGTTTTATTGTGATGTTGGCCGGCACGGGTATACGTGGCGATTCGTTGCTGTTGTTGCAGGAAGAGTTGGTATATAGGGTATCAGGGATGCCAGAAGACAAAATCGCGGAAACCTGTAAAATTAACTCGAAGATATTCCGCATGATTGTTAATACTAAAGAAAACGTATCTCAACAGGAAATAACCGATTTTATGAAAACGAACCTGGAAGCTGACATTGCAGCGGTTGTACCTGAGGGGATGACTGCGGACGATTATATCAAACAGTTTGCGGTAAGTATGGCCAGCCCGTGGATACAATACTTTCTTCGCTATGACCCCACATCGGCACTCGAACAGGTGAAGTGCCCGGTATTGGCCATTAATGGTGATAAGGATTTACAGGTTCCGGCAAAGGTAAACCTCTCTTCCATCAGTAAAGCGTTGAAAAAGGGCGGCAACAAAAATGTAACCATAAAAGAATATCCCGGTCTGAACCACCTGTTCCAGGAATGTACTACCGGTTCGCCCAACGAATACGCATCCATCGAGCAAACCTTTTCACCCTTGGTTT
>JAVBPN010000330.1:0-26653 GCA_031549585.1 Bacteroidales bacterium | reverse complement strand
CTTCGATGTAATTTTGGTCATCATAACGATTCTTTTTTGGGTGAGTAAATAATTAAAATTTGAAATGATACGGTTATAATTGTTTTGCGCGATTTGATTGATCAAAATGGTTTGATAAGCAGGAACAAGTTCCATATTGTTTTGTATCACCGCCTTATCGGCAACAAATTCGTGATTCTGTTTGATTTTGTTTCTGTAGAGATAAAAAACGGGATTAAACCACCCGAAAGCAATCAATAGCTCGATAAATACAATATCCCATGAATGCCGGCGGCGGATATGCGCCCATTCGTGTTGTATGATTTCATCGGCTATTCGTCCGTTGTCGTAGTCTTCCTTGTTGATAAAAATATATCGCCCGAAACTGTACGGGACTGATTTTTCACTTATCAGGGCGATTTTAGCGCCAAAATAATCCTTCACGGTATTTTTCCGTCCGAGCATAAGTACCTGCCTACAATTTCTCAATAACCGAAACAAAAAAAGCGTGGTAATCAGCATATAGACAGACAAACACAACAGGAATTAATTGATGGATGATGTTACCGGCATCGGCATCTCTTCTGCCTGGACAATCGGTTCAATGATTAAATTCTGGTTTTCAACTGTTTCAATCATATGGTCAACTCCGCCGGATAATGTACTAACGTATGCGGTCGTCGTCGGCAGGACTTCGGCTCCGGGCAAGTCAAGGAGCGGAACAATCATAGAAAAGATAATGCCGGCCAACAGGTATATCCGTTTGAAACCGTGCATGTTTTCCCTTTCGAGCAATAGGGCATAAACTGCGTAAAGCAGTAATGCACAGAGAGTCATCTTGATTAGGTACGCTATCATTTTTTTCTCCGTTTAATTTCCATTTCGACAACTTTTTTCAAATCCTCCAATTCTTTTTCAGACAAATTCCCAGCAGTTGTGAAGAAGGAGGCAAATTGCAAAGCCGAATCTCCAAAGAATTTTTTGACGATATTGTTCATATACCTGCTGAAATACTCATCTTTTGCAATCAGCGGATAGTATTGCCGAGAGTTCCCAAACAGTCGATATGCAATTGCACCCTTATCCTGTAATCTTTTCAGAAGTGTGGCTAAGGTAGTAGATGCGGGTTTCGGCTCCGGATAGTGTTCCATGATGTCTTTCATAAAAGCGGTTTCGCATTTCCAGATGAATTCCATCAATTGTTCTTCAGCTTGTGATAATTTCATATTCTACATCATTATACTTAATTCGACAAATGTAGAATATATTTTTAATATGTAGAATAAGTATGATGTAATTTTTTAAATTATTTTTAATCTGCGTATCTGACTTCTTGCTTTCTGGACTGTACAGGCGTTTACACCTGCCGATATTGCGGTCTCAATATTTTGTTCTTTAATGTTAAAATTTAAGGCCAAGTTTTTTCTATCCATATTGTCTACTTTTTGTAACAGACAACACAATGGGAATAAACTGATATGTTAGTAATATTCTGAAAAACATTTCATTATATCATTTGATGAGGTAATGATTTTAACCTTTTCATTGCCTCGTTTTCTCCTCACTTGAAAAATTAAAACATCTCACCAAATTGTATTAACATTTGACAATAAGGTATTTAAAATATCAATAATTAGCAAATCGCATTGGCACACGCATTAAAAAGCCCAACTCTTTTCAGAATCAGGCTTTTATGCGGTATGGACGGGACTCGAACCCGCGACCCCCTGCGTGACAGGCAGGTATTCTAACCAGCTGAACTACCACACCAGTTTTAATTTGCGGTGCAAAGATAATGCTATTTTTTGATTCCGACAACTAACCAATAAAAATAATTCTTGGACACAATTTTTATCAAGTAAAAGAAATCAAAAGGCTTTTATAAAGAAATACTTGTAGAATAGTAGATATCTCTAAATATTGTAGAATTTATTTCAGATCATAAAATAAATTTTATTGTAGCATTTGTTGTTCATTTGAAAATATGATTATCTTTGCGGTCTTAAAAATTAGGAATCAATTAAAGGACATGGCAAATCATAAATCATCCATTAAAAGAATCAGGCAGAGCGAAAGTCATCGGGTGGAAAACAAATATTATGCAAAAACAACCCGTAATGCAATCAAAAAATTACGCCAAACAACCAGCAAGAGTGCTGCAATGGAACAATATCCTGCAGTAGCTTCTATGTTGGATAAATTGGCTAAAAAGAATGTGATCCATAAAAAGAAAGCATCTAATATTAAGTCAAAATTAGCTTTGTATATCAATACCTTATCGTAAGATAAGTTCTGAATAAATTACATGAGCCCTTCCGGGAGCGGAGGGGTTTTTTGTTTACTTTTTTGCCAACTATTATGAGTACACAGGTTATTACTATTAAAAATTTGTCGGAAGATGACCGGCCTCGAGAAAAGTTAATCAAAAAAGGAATACAATCCTTGAGTAACGCCGAATTGCTTGCCATTATTATTCGTTTAGGAGCAAAAGGTGAAAATGCCATTGAGCTTTCCCAAAGGATTCTTGCCCAAACTAATAATAACCTCAGTGAATTGGGAAGATATACACTGCGCGATTTCAAAAAAATAAAAGGTGTCGGAACCGCTAAAGCAGCTGGGATTATCGCAGCTCTGGAACTCGGCAGACGTCGTAATAGTAGTGACATCATAGAAAAAAAGAAAGTTGCCAGCAGCCAAGATATTTTTACTTTATTTCATCCCATATTAAGTGATTTGCCACATGAGGAATTTTGGGTGCTTTTCCTCAACCGACATCATAAAATTATTGACATGCAACGGATCAGTGCTGGCGGCCTGTCCGAAACCGTAGTAGACGTCCGGTTGATTATGAAAATGGGAATTGAACGGCTGGCATCAAGTATTGCACTTTGCCATAACCATCCCTCAGGTAATAGCCAACCGAGCGGGCAAGATAAAGCCATCACTCATAAAGTAAAAGAAGGCGGAACTTTGTTGGATATTGCCCTACTTGATCATGTAATTATCGCTGATAACTCTTATTATAGTTTTTCCGATGAAGAACAATTGTGACCATATGAAATCATTTTCATTGCTGGAACTGAATTTATATATAAAAGATCAGTTACATCAATCGATTCCCGATTTATATTGGGTAGTTGCCGAAATTAATGAACTTAATGTCAATGGTGGTCATTGCTATATGGAGCTTATAGAGAAAACGGCACAAGACGAGCGGATTACAGCGAAAGCAAGAGCTACCATATGGGCATATCATTTCAAAATGTTGCAACCTTATTTTGAATCGGTTACCGGACAATGCCTTGAAAAAGGCATGAAAGTAATGTTGCGTGTAAGTGTCGAGTTTCACGAATTATATGGAATAAGCCTGCATGTATCGGATATCAATCCGTCATTTACTGTGGGCGAACTGATGCTGCAAAAACAAGCCATATTGAGGCGTCTTGCTGAAGAAGGTATTATTGATATGAATTGTGAATTGGAATTGCCGGAGGTGATACAACGCATCGCAGTCATTTCATCAAAAACTGCTGCAGGATATGGCGATTTTTCAGACCAATTGAATCGCAATTCATGCGGATACGCATTCAAACACGAGCTCTTTCCGTCTATCATGCAAGGAAACGAAGCGGAAAATTCGATCATTGCTGCATTAGAACAAATCTTTGACCGGGAAAACGATTTTGATGCAGTAGTTATCATCAGAGGCGGCGGATCGCAATCTGATTTGAATTGTTTTAATAGTTACCGGCTGGCATCATGCATTGCGCAATTTCCTTTGCCTATATTAACCGGAATTGGACATGAACGCGACAGTACCATTGCCGATAGAGTTGCTTGCCGATGCCTGAAAACGCCGACTGCAACGGCAGAATTTATCATCGATATTGCCGAAACATTTCATAGCCGCTTAATATCAGCATCTAACAGAATAGCACTTTTAGCTCGTGATGGTTATCAAGACACTCAAGAACATTTACAGCAAAAAGCCCATGCACTACAATTCGCATGGAAAACATTAATGCATGAAAATGAAAAGGTTTTATCTCGCTATTATTCCGATTTTCAGAGAAAAACTTCTATGCTCTTCATTCAGAATCGTTCAAATCTAACCCAAATTGAACAATCATTGAAAAGAGAGATACAAAACGCGCTGAGAACAAAGAAAGAACAAATTAAAATGCTTGAAGTCAAACAACAAATCCTTGACCCGCATCATTTATTGCAACGAGGATATTCTATTACTTTGGCTGACGGAAAAATATTGCGAAATGCTAAAGACGTGAAACTTGGCCAACAATTGAAAACCATTTTACACGACGGTAAAGTGGACAGCAAGGTTATTTCTTCCGAGTTAAATGAGTTCTAATAAATCTTTCAAAGAAGTGAATTGAAGAGGCTGTCTTAAAAGCCTATTTTCAAGCGGAATTACAAATTCCGCTTAACACTATTCGGGTATATTATAAGTCATTCAGTTTGGCTGAATTTGCGATTCAGCCATGACTTTTGAGATAGCCTCTTTCTATCATTTACGCCACAGTAATGCTCTTGTCCAAATAAACGTCTTGTATCATATTGAGGAGTTCTACCCCTTCGTTCATGGGTTTTTGGAAGGCTTTACGACCACTGATCAATCCCATGCCGCCTGCACGTTTATTCACAACAGCAGTAATCACAGCTTCTTTTAAATCAGATGCTCCTTTGGATTCGCCACCTGAATTAATTAATCCCACACGCCCCATGTAACCATTGGCCACCTGGTAGCGGCATAGGTCAATTGGATGGTCGGATGTCAATTTTTCATATACTCGTTTATCGGTCTTGGCAAAATTAATGGCTGTAAATCCACCATTGTTGACAGGAAGTTTTTGCTTGACAATATCGGCTTGGATGGTCACACCCAAATGATTGGCCTGTCCCGTAAGATCTGCTGCCGAATGGTAATCGACACCATCTTTTTTAAATGCATTATTACGTAAGTAACACCACAAAACCGTTGCCAGACCTAACTCATGGGCATATTCAAAAGCTTCGGACACTTCGATTAATTGTCGACGGCTTTCTTCTGATCCAAAATAAATAGTTGCACCAACAGCTACTGCACCCATGTTCCAAGCTTCTTTAATCGTACCAAACATGATTTGGTTGTAACTATTCGGATAAGTGAGTAATTCATTGTGATTGACTTTTACAATGAATGGTATCTTATGCGCATACTTGCGGGCGACTGCCCCAAGTACGCCAAATGTAGACGCAACTGCATTACAACCTCCTTCGATAGCTAATTTTACAATATTTTCAGGGTCAAAATATAACGGATTTGGTGCAAATGATGCGCCTGCAGTATGTTCAATACCTTGATCAACAGGAAGAATTGACAGATAACCGGTATTTGCCAAACGGCCATGTCCGATCAATCGTTGCAGGCTATTCAATGTAGGAATACTTCGATCCGAAGCCATCCATATCTGATCAATCGTCGATGGTGACGGGACGTGGATCAAGGATTTATCAATGGTTTTGCAAACATGGTTCAGGTAATACCCTGCTTGGTCTTCCAACAGTTGTGTAATTTTTGGGTTTGACATGATTCAGAAATTTAAAATAGTTAAAGACTAATATATTGTAACAATTGGCAATAGAATAAGTTGTTCCTGTTCTCAATAATCGAGTTCGGTCCTTCATTAAAACAATATAATCATCCTCATTGTTAAAGTACAATAAATCATTAAATATCATAACAAATGGAAACATTATATACTGCTGTCGCCACATCTATAGGCGGCAGAAACGGACATGTAAAATCATCTGATGGTGTATTGGATTTCGATGTGAAACCACCAAAAGAAATGGGCGGACCCGGTGGCGCATACACCAATCCCGAACAATTGTTTGCAGCAGGCTATTCTGCTTGCTTCGGTAGTGCTTTGAATCATGTAGCATTATTGAAGAAAAAAAGAATAGACCCAGCCGTCACAGCTAAAGTAAGTATTGGCAAAAAGAACGATGGCGGATTTATGCTTGCTGTGGAAATGAATGTAAACATTCCTGGTATGGATCAAAAAGAAGCAGAACAGCTGGTACAAGAAGCGCATCAAGTTTGCCCCTACTCCAATGCCACCCGAAATAACGTTGAAGTGACATTAAAAACGACAACCAAGTAGCAATATCAAGAGATGTTTGAAATTAATAATTTCAGACCCTTTCTATGTATTGTTTATATTGGCAGTTATTTCAAACGAAAAAGGGTGTCCAAATAGACACCCTTCAATTTTATACATAGATTTTATATTATTCCACCATGTTGGGATTAGCCTTGAGTGCTTCCCTGATTTTTCCATCTAACTCATCTGTCAACTCCGGATTATCAGCCAACAATTGTTTGACCGCATCACGTCCCTGTCCTAATTTGGTATCGCCATAACTAAACCATGAACCACTTTTCTTAATGATGTTATAAGTCGTACCCAAATCGATGATTTCTCCAATGTGAGAAATTCCTTCCCCATAAATCACATCAAATTCAGCTTTACGGAATGGTGGAGCTAATTTGTTTTTAACGATTTTCACCTTTACCCGGTTACCGCTAACTTCCTCACCGTCCTTAATGGCTGTCATCTTACGAATATCAATCCGTACAGATGCATAGAATTTAAGAGCATTTCCACCGGTGGTCGTTTCGGGATTACCAAACATGATCCCAATTTTTTCGCGCAATTGATTGATAAAAATACAGCAGGTATTCGTTTTGCTGATATTGGCTGTCAATTTACGCAGCGCCTGCGACATCAAACGTGCTTGCAAACCCATTCGTGAATCGCCCATATCGCCTTCGATTTCAGCTTTAGGTGTCAACGCTGCTACCGAGTCAATAACCAAAATATCAACCGCACCGGAACGGATCAATGCATCTGCTATTTCAAGGGCTTGTTCCCCATTATCGGGTTGAGATACATACAGGTTGTCCATATTCACGCCCAACTTTTCGGCATAAGTACGGTCAAACGCATGTTCTGCATCAATGAATGCAGCGATGCCGCCCAATTTTTGCGCTTCGGCAATAGCATGTATGGCCAAAGTTGTCTTTCCTGATGATTCCGGGCCAAAAATTTCTATTACCCTGCCTCTGGGCAATCCGCCAATACCTAATGCTATATCTAAAGCAATAGATCCTGTTGGGATAGAAGGTACTTGCTCGACTGCTTTGTCGCTCATTTTCATAATAGCCCCTTTACCAAACTCTTTATCCAGTTTGTCCAGTGTGAGCTGGAGCGATTTTAGTTTTTCTTTCTGTATGTCTTTCGTTGCGCTTTCTTTTTTATCTTCCATTATGATTGATATTGTATGTTAAATTTTATAAAATTCTAATAATGTGCAAAATAACTTATTGCTTATTTTCAATTGATTATAACCTTGCCTTCACTTTTTTGCTTTCTTCTTCGTATCCGGGTTTATCCAACAGCGCAAACATATTTTTCTTGTAGGCTTCCACTCCCGGTTGATCGAAAGGATTCACACCCAACAAATACCCGCTAATGCCACATGCAATTTCGAAGAAATATAATAATTCCCCCAAATTATATTCGTTAATGGCCGGTATTTCGATACGTATATTGGGCACACCACCGTCCACATGAGCGAGCATTGTGCCTAATTCAGCCATCTTGTTGACTTCATCTATACGCTTATCAGAAAGGAAATTGAGTGTATCCAAATTGTCCGGATCATTCGGAATCCTTACTTTATGCGCAGTGCGTTCAACGGAAATAACAGTTTCAAAAATATTGCGCATTCCTTCTTGGATATATTGCCCCATTGAATGAAGGTCGGCTGTAAGCGTTACGCCTGCAGGAAATATCCCTTTATTTTCCTTGCCTTCGCTTTCGCCATAAAGCTGTTTCCACCATTCGGTAATATAGAGTAATTTAGGATGATAACCTGCAAGTATTTCGGTGGTTTTACCCATCTTGTATAACTCATGCCTGGCACAAGCATATATTGCAGCTATATTTTTTTCAAAAGGAACATCTGGAGCAGTATTTTTTTGCATTTCAGCAGCTCCCTGTAATAATTGACGTATGTCAAACCCGGCAACAGCAATGGGCAATAACCCCACCGGCGTAAATACAGAAAAACGGCCTCCTACATCATCCGGAATAATAAACGTTTTGTACCCTTCTTGGGTTGCTAATGTACGCAATGCTCCTTTTTTAGCATCAGTCACAGCTACAATATGGTTCTTTGCCTTTTCTTTTCCAATTTTACTTTCCAAATGATCTTTTAAAATCCGAAAAGCAACAGCCGGTTCAGTAGTGGTCCCTGATTTCGAAATAACAACAATCCCATATGAACGGGTTTCCAACAGATTAATCAGCTCATAAATGTAGTCTTCGCTGATATTCTGCCCTGCAAAAATCACTTTGGGTGTATCGCTTTGCTTCATTTGCCAGAAGTTATCCGATAATGCTTCCAGCACCGCTTTTGCGCCCAAATACGAACCGCCAATGCCAACTACGACAACGATTTCAACATTCTTTTTGTAGAACGAAACAACTTCGTCAATGGCTGCAAATTCTTTTTCAGATACAGAAGAGGGTAATTGCACCCATCCGAGAAAATCGTTGCCCTTACCTGTTTTTTCATACAAAGCTTTTACGTTTGCCAAAGCCTGTCCTTTGTTGGCATATATTTTTTCTTGTGATACAAAACTGGTGATTTTGTCAATATTTAATTTCATGGTTGTCCAAAATATGTTCGGTTAATTAATTTACAAGGGATTTAAAAGCCCAAAAACTTTTTGGGCATCCAACAAAAGTAATGAATTTTTTGTCTGGAATATGTAAATAGATCAAAAAAACCTATCTTTAACAAAATCAGCAAATACGTGGGCTACAAATAAGTAAAGTCTATCTTTTTTATTCAAAAGATTGTACAAAACTTATCAAAATATTTCCATTTTATTGAATCTCATGGTCAATAATGGAAATCGATTATTTTTGCATTTTGAAAACAAAATCAGACAAATGGCAGACATTTTATCCATTCGTGAAGTAGATAAGCAATATGGGCAAACAAAAGTGCTTGACCATATTTCAATGGATGTCCCTCAAGGCTGTATCTACGGTTTGCTTGGGCCTAACGGAGCCGGGAAAACTACATTGATCCGTATCATCAATCAGATCACAGCGCCTGACAATGGGGAAATATGGTTCATGGGAAAAAAGCTACAACGCAGTGATATAAGCCAAATCGGCTATTTGCCCGAGGAACGCGGCTTGTACAAAAAGATGAAAGTAGGCGAACAGGCTTTATATCTTGCCCGTTTGAAAGGACTAAGCAAAGCGCAAGCACAAAAACAGTTGGAATATTGGTTTGCTAAGTTTGAGATACGCGATTGGTGGAACCGAAAAATAGACGAGCTATCTAAAGGTATGCAGCAAAAAGTACAATTTATCATTACTGTGTTGCATCAACCGTCGTTATTGATTTTAGACGAACCGTTCAGCGGCTTTGATCCGATCAATACCAACATGCTGAAAAATGAAATACTCGAGTTGCGTAACAAAGGAACAACGATTATCTTATCCACGCATAATATGTCGTCCGTAGAAGAAATGTGTGACCATATCTCATTAATCAACAAGTCTAAGTGTATTTTACAAGGAAATGTTTCTGAAATACGGCAGATATACAAATCGGGAGAATATGAATTGACTTTTAAAGGCGATGCACAAGCACTGTTCGAAGCATTGAAAAGTACAGGATGTGAAATTACTAGCCGAACCACAGGTTCTGATACAACTATGCACATCCATTCGTTTGATTCAGGAAACCAATTGTTGGCCATGGCTTTACCGCTTGTCCAGGTCGTATCATTCAGCGAACTGTTGCCAACCATGAATGATATCTTTATCCAAAAAGTGAACGAAACAAAATCATAACCCTGATGAATAAAATACCTGTTATCATAAAAAGGGAATATTTAACTCGTATACGGCAAAAGAGTTTTATCGTGATGACGATATTGGGGCCGTTATTGTTTGCTGCTATGCTTTTGTTGCCTGTTTGGCTTAAGTCTATTGAGGGTGAAGGCGTCAAGCAAATTGCTGTGATGGACAGCTCGCAATTATTCATTCATAAAATACCGGAAACCGAGAAAATTAAATTCACATATGTCGCCGATGTTAAGTTAGATGACTTTAAAAAGAATCTTTATAAAACAGAATTCTTCGGGATATTGTATATCCCTCCGTACATCACATATGTACCGCGCGGCACTGAATTTTTTTCTTATAAACAGCCTCCGGCCAACATAGTCACCTATATTTCCAATGCTATTGAGAAAGAAATTGAAACAGAAAAATTAAAAACGTATAACATCGAAAATCTGGATGAGATTCTCCGTTCAATTAGGACACCCATAAAAATAGAAACATATAAGCTCTCGGAAAGCGGCACAGCACACAAAACATCTAACGCCACATTGAAAATGGTTATCGCTTATATCGGGGCTTTGATTACATTTATGTTTATTTTTATGTTTGGCGCACAAGTAATGCGCGGTGTAATCGAAGAAAAGGCCAACCGCATCATTGAAGTAATCATATCATCTGTCAAGCCTTTTCAATTGATGATGGGAAAAGTAATCGGAGTGGCATTGGTTGGGTTGACACAATTTATGATTTGGATTGTATTTACTTTCATTTTGGTTGGTATTGCACAGGTTTTCATATTTCCCGACTTTACATCCGAAGCCGTCAAGCAAGGAGCAGGGCAAGCCATGACCATGGCCGGACAAAATGCTTTGTTGAGTCCAGAACAAGCTACAGAATTTTATTCCATGATGCACGCAATTGATTTTGGTGTACTCATTGGGTGTTTTTTGTTTCTCTTTATTGGCGGATACTTGCTCTACGGATCATTGTTTGCTGCTGTTGGTTCGTTGGTAGACAGCGATGCAGATACACAACAATTTTCCCTTCCAATCACAGTCCCGCTTATTATCGCCTTGATGGTTTTACCAAATATTGTGCAGAATCCTGATAGTTCAATCGCAGTGATATTTTCCATCATTCCGTTCACATCCCCTGTTGTGATGATGGCGCGTATTCCTTTTGGCATGCCCTATTGGGAAATAGCCATATCTATGATTTTGCTTGTATTTACTTTTATCGGATCAATTTGGCTTTCGGGAAAAATATACCGGACAGGTATTCTGGTATACGGCAAAAAACTCTCCTATAAAGAACTATGGAAATGGCTGACTTATAAAGAGTAAGATATGCGATATTTATCTGCTCATTACATATTTCCTGTTTCTTCCCCGCCTATTAAAAATGGAATTCTTTGTGTAGACAATGATGGGACAATTATTGATGTGATTGACAACAACGGACTGATCAAAGAATTCGAAAAACTCGAATTTTATAATGGAATATTAGTTCCCGGATTTATCAATGCACATTGCCATCTGGAATTATCGCATTTGAAAGGCTCATTTGGACAAGGCGAAGGGCTTCCTGTTTTTATTACTTCTGTGGATCGAATGCGAGGTATAGATGACAAAACAGTGATACAATCCGCTAAAGAAGCTGATGAAGAAATGCGGAGAAACGGCATCGTAGCTGTAGGAGATATATCTAATCGATCTATAACTATAGGTATTAAGCAAAAAAGCCGGTTACGTTATCATACATTTGTAGAAATATTAGGATTAAAAGAGTCCGATGCATCCTCTATCTGGGAAAGATTTCTTCAGATAGAACAACAATATCATGAAGCTGGATTAGCTGCATCTATTGTTCCACATGCTTTGTATTCGATTTCTTCTTCATTATTCGGCTTATTGCAAAATTATTACAAACAAAAATCTACCATCACTTCCATCCATCATCAGGAAGATCCCGATGAAACAAGCCTTTATCCCGAAGGGAAAGGTGAATTGTTTGATTCGTTGCAGAAAAGAGGGTTGATATCATCCAACTCATGTCGTACTGATATAATCGACATCATGGAAAAAGCCTTGAAATATGCTCAACAGTGTTTGTTAATCCATAATACGCATATTTCCGAAGACGATATAAAACACAGAACCACCTGTTTAAATCATATTTTTTGGGTATTGTGCCCGAAATCAAACTTATACATCCAAAATCAGCTTCCCAATATCACCTTGTTTGCCAAAAATAACCTTTCGGTTTGTGTCGGAACAGATAGTTTATCTTCCAATACTTGTTTGTCTATATTAGAAGAGTTAAAGACCATCCATCGTTATTTTCCTGATATTTCATTACAACAATTAATTCAATGGGCAACATTGAACGGAGCATTGGCTCTACAAATGGATAAGGAATTAGGCAGTTTTGAGAAAGGGAAAAAACCCAGCGTCAATTTGATTAGTCACATTGACTTCGAGCAAATGCAACTAACTGAAGATTCAACTGTGACTGTGCTTTAATCAAAAGAATTCAAACGAAAATTCTATATGCCAATCCCGAAGGGATTGCATAACTATAGGAAATAATCATACAACCAACATACAACTCCTTCGGATTCTTATCCCAAGCTGATATTATTTATTTTCCGGTTTATCGATAATAGCATCTACCAGAATATCAAAAATCTGTGTGCGAAGATTGAGATCCGAAAGTTTACTATTGGAAGCATCTGGATTTACGCGATTGGAAAGAAAAACAAATAATAATCCTGTTTCCGGATCAGCCCATGTATAAGTGCCGGTAAAACCCGAATGTCCAAAACTCTTTGACGAGGCAAGTGTTCCGGCCGGATTTATTTTCTTAGGATCAGGTTCAGGCTTGTCAAAACCAATGCCGCGGCGATTGCCCTGTCTTACAAATGGACTTGATGTAAAATACTCTATTGTTTCTTTCTCAATGTAACGTTCTCCCCCATATGTCCCTCCATTCAGATACATTTGCATCAATTTGGCCAAGTCGTTGGCGCTGCCGAACAACCCCGCATGTCCACTAATTCCTCCCATCAAAGCCGCAGTTTCGTCATGAACATAGCCACGCAACCATTGATGGCGAAAGATGGTATCATGTGCCGTCGGTACGATCCGTTCTCGGGAAAACCTCCACAACGGATGATATCCCAAAGTATTTGCTCCCAAGCGATTGTAAAAACGTTCCGCAACAAATTCATCCATCGGCTGTTCCCTCACTTGTTCCGCGATTTGATAGAGCAGAATAAACCCAAGATCGCTATATTGATAACGTTTTTGGGATAAGAGCGATGATTTTTTTATATTCTGAAAAACGGTATCACGATAAGATGTCAATACAAAAAGGCCATCGGCCACTTGCAACTGATGTATCCCATCATAAAATGGAGTATAATACTTTGCTTTATATTGTACGTTGTTGTTGAGATATTTGTTGGCAGCCAACCGGATCGTATGTTGGGAATCGAATGATCGGGAAAACATTTGTTTGGCCGAATCAATTGGTTCCATAGTTGGAAGATAAAAATTGATGGATGGTTGTAACCGCGCCTGATGGGTTAACAAATCGATCAAAACGATTTTTTCTTTATCGCTATCTTCCAAATAAGGTAAATAGTCGCTTACACGTTTGCGTATATCAATCTGTTTCTTGTCATATAGATACATAATTGCTGGTAACGTAGCACTTATTTTGGTGACAGAAGCCAAATCATATATATGTTGAGGTTGTACCAAATCAGCATCTTTTTCATATCCAATATGTCCATACATCTTGTTAAGAAAAACCACTCCATTTCGAGCGGCCACAATTTGGCAACCCGGTATGGCATGAACATCGATGGCATGCTGAACCAAACTGTCTATTGCTGCCAATTTATATTCAAGAACTCCAGCTTCGACAGGAACAGAATATTTTAACCTCCATCCTCCCGGAGTATGTATTCCCATATGATAGGAATATGTGGAATCAGCAGAAACGGGCAGTTTTCCCAGCCCCGGCACAGCTCCATAAAGTAATTGCGCTGTATAACTCTGAATAATTGGACTTTCTTGATAACTAACAACAATAGCAGCCAAATCCTCTTTATGATGAAAATTATGGATGGCATACGGTGGTGCAAATACACAGAGAACTACATTGGTCAGCTGACTTAACCGGCTAACCATCGAAATTGTTTTGTCGGTAATTCCGTAATTGCGTGCCGGGCTGCTATTCGTATTATGTATGCCAACAATAACCCGGGAATAATGGCTCAATTCTTCCAACAGATCACTCTCATTGGTGGTGTCATCGAAAAAATAATAATCGTTTTCCTCGTATAATCTAAGCGTTTCCAAAAAGTGTGTAGGAGTGGATGTTCCGGTAAGTACAACTGCTGTATGTTCTTTGTCCAAATCCTGCAATGGCAAAATGCTGTCTTCATTTTGTACCACTGTAATGGATGCTTCAATCAATTGTCGATTCAGCAAATCGGTTGTCGGGCTATTGAGATAGTCGATCAATCCCATTGTGTCAATCGGCCGGTACATATTCAGTCCCGCCCATTGTTTGGCAGCAAGTATTTTCCGGCAAGATAAATCGATCTGTTCTTGGCTGAGCCGTCCATTAGCGATGGCTGCCTTAATTGCTTTCATTGCCTGCGGGACATCGGCTGGCATCAATAATACATCAACTCCCGCTTCAAGTGCCTTTACTTCCAACTCGCCCGATTTATGATAAGCTGATACACCTTTCATATTCAAAGCATCAGTATATATCAAACCATTGAATTCCAAAGAATCACGTAAGATATCTTTCAATATGCGCGGCGAAATAGATGATGCCAAATGCGGAGTCGAATCAATAGATGGAACATAGAGATGTGCAGCCAACACTCCGGTTAAATCATTTTCAATTAGCTTTTTATACGGATATAACTCCACAGAATCAAGGGAAGCGTAAGAATTATTGACTACCGGAAGCGTGTTATGCGAATCGGTTGAGGTATTGCCGTGTCCGGGAAAATGCTTGGCGGCTGTTAGGACGTGTTGTCGTTGCATGCCCGACATATACATTAAACCGCGCTGAGCGACATCATGTTTGTCCTCTCCGAACGAACGATTGCCGATAACCGGATTTTGAGGATTATTGTTGATATCCACAACAGGAGCAAAATTCAAATGTATTCCCATGCGCCGGCACTGAAGGCCAATTTCATTGCCCATCCAATACAACATCGACATATCTTCCAAAGCGCCCAACATCATCTGCCGTGGGAAAGCCATACAACTATCCAAACGCATACCCAAGCCCCATTCGGCATCAATCCCTATCAACAATGGCGTTTTCGATAGTTGCTGGTAACGATTAGTCAAAAGCGCTTGACGCTTAGGCCCACCTTGAAAAAAGATTACCCCTCCTACTTTGTATTTTTTAATTTGCTCGACAATACCATCTACATGTTTTTTGTCCATGTTAGAATATGCCTGTATAAAAAACAATTGGCCGATTCGTTCATCGGGAGTAAGGCTATTAAACACAGAATCGACCCATGCAGAATATAAGTAGTCAGAAGGATGCGTATCGTCTATTTTGTGGTCTTTCGGGTCGAAGGCGGCGCAGACAAGATTCGTATTACATATAAAAACCAAAAAACCAAATATAATACTTGGCGTAATCTTTCTATAAAAACCGTACATCCGCCGCTTCCTTTTTTGACAAAATTAAATCTTTTTATAGCATTTTACGGCGGATGATACAAAATTTTTATCCACATTTATCTTGTGTTGCTAACATTATCTATCCAATATTAGCCAAATCACCAGACAACTTCTTCCACTGCGATTTTTTGTTTTCCTTTCCGAAATACAACTGTATTGATATCAGACTTAGGAACCGTAGCGAGGGCAAGCGGACGTATTTGGTAACTCAATTTTTCATCTCCGCGAATTTCTTCAAAATCTACGATCAGTACACCCGCTTCAATCTCAGATTTTACAATCCGAATCTCAACAGTATGATCAGATTTTGTGCCGACAATCCCAACAACCCGCTCTTTGGTAAAATCCGGCACAATGGGAATATTTGTCATAGTCGCTGCCAATCCGCAAACTTCTGAAAAACTTGTCTGGTCAAAAAAGACAAAACAACGTGTTTCGCCATTATCACTTACCGTATTTTTAACAAAATATCCGGTCAGTGGAGTAAGTATAATGGATGTTGTCCCACTTCTTTTCATTGTATTGGAACACCCTAAAATACTGATAAGAATAGTAAATATTAAAATATTGGTCTTCATAGAATAAACATAATTAATTAAAATTTAACGATTTAAATAAAGCTTCACAAATGATGTGATAGTGTTCTGCGCCATCTATTGAACAATTACATCGGATAAACCCAAATCACAAAATCGGGATTTTAAACACTGGTCTCGAAGTTAAAATATTTTGATTATGAGAAAGATATGCAATTTTTATATCTTAACTTTCTTCTTTTTAAGAAAGTGAGATAGAATCCGGTAACCTATATCTGCTCCTCCCACAATTGTAGCAGAAGAAGCCAAATTACCAACGATACCACCAATTTTATTGAATAATTTCCAACCATCTTCAATTCGCTCCCAATCTTTTGTCAGAACTTGCTCCTGTTTTCTGATCTTCCTGCGCAACCGGTCTTTTTCAGCAGATATATCGCTGAAGCTGCTGTATTTATTATATGTTTTCTTGCTCGCCATTTTCTTCCTCCTCTTCTTCTTCATTTTCTACAACAGGATCATCATATAATATCGTACCAAATTGACGTATGATCGGATTTAGGATTAATCTATCTTTAAACAAAAAGATAATCAACAACAACAATAGATTAAATCCTCCCATGATTAAAAATGCCGGGATATATCCTCCCACCAAACCTTCCAACCATACAATCAAGATACAAGATATATATATCCAGACAGACCCTGCCAAGACAAGTGCGATCATGACCGCAATCAGCAGCGCAACGATGGATGACATTTTTTCAAGCAGTTCCAGCTTAAGTAAATCATACCGGGAATTAAGATATTCCCGGCCATGTTTCACGAAAGTTTTGTACTTACCTTGATGTTCTTTACTCATATCAAATGGTTATTTTGATCAATATAAGCAGATTATTCCGGTTTCGCCGTATTCACTTGCTTATGCAATATAGATGAAATCAATTCACTAATTTCATCCTTATTTAAAGAAATTCCATGTTCTTTCAATTTCTTTTTCAATTTCTTACGGGTTGTCGGGCCGTTTTCCGGCGCCAACAACAATGCTACAGAAGCGCCAAGCGCTGCTCCAGCCATAAATGCAAAAAATGTTGATCCTTTCATTGCCTTAAAGTTTTATAATGAGACAAATTTAATGTTTTAAAAAAATATATTGTTTAGAAACAACAAATATTATGATCAAAAAGTTTGATGGCTCTAAAAAATAAAACTTTTGATGCAACCATTATCTATTATTTCTTGTTATATAGTAAAACTCCTTAATGAACTCTGTTTGAACATTAAAGCTAACATATTATCACTTTCATGTTTGATATTTTCCATCCATCTTTTGGCCCAAAATGGAAAAAATGAACTGGCAGTTGGATATGGTATATACACAACTATTACAAAAATTGAAAGCTCGGCTGAATTTTCTTCAGACGGATTATCAGCAGGAATGACAAGTTCCAACAAGGTATATACCGGTTCTTTCCATGTCGGATATAAATATTACGATTATTTATCGCAAGTAATGCCCGTAGCGATCGGCGGGACATTCTTATATGAACAAATCCAATCGCAAGCTTTTTTAGGAAATATCGAAGCAGGGTGGTTTAATGATAATTATTATACATTAATCGGAGAAATAAAGATGATTTATTTGAATAAAGAGAAGTTACTCCTGTATGGAATAATGGCTGGGGGAGCGACATTTTGTACACGGAAATTTACCTCAAACGAAAATCATCAAACAGACAATACGTGCATTGTGCATCTTAACTTTCAATTAACCCCCATTGGCATCAAATATGGAAACAGGTTTGGAGTATTTGCTGAATTAGGGCTTGGAAGTAAGGGAATAGTATGCACAGGCGTATTTGCAAGATTTTAAAATATTTATTTCGCATTGAGTCGACAAACTGCATGGTTAAGCTAACGCAAAATTTATTCTCCTAAAAATCAATTATTAACATTTTTCAAAACAGATCCGATCGCTTTTTATCAAACAAAATACGGGGAAATCACAAAATTTTTTATAACATTGTGCCTATCAATTTAACGATCTTAAAATCTTCTCATGAAAACGTACAATACGAATCAAATCAAGAATTTTACCCTTCTAGGTAACACCGGATGCGGTAAAACCACCTTGGCGGAAGCTATGTTGTTTGAAGGCAAAGTGATTGAGCGCCGGGGTGAAGTTGAAAATAAAAATACCGTGTCGGATTACAGCGATATTGAGCGCGAAAACGGCAGTTCGGTATTTGCCTCGGTGCTCTATGCCGAAATAAATGACAAAAAGCTCAATTTTATTGACGTTTCCGGCTCTGATGATTTTATCAATGGGGCTGTTGCCGGGCTTTCTGTTTCCGATGTTGGGGTTTTGGTTATCAATGCCCAAAATGGAGTGGAAGTAGGCACGGAAATACATAACCGTTACCTTGAACAAACAAAGAAAGGATCGGTGATTGTTGTCAATCAACTAGATCATGAAAAAGCCAATTTCGATAAAGTAATTGAAGAAGCAATAGAACGATTGGGTAAGAATGTGGTCATCATACAATATCCGCTTAATGAAGGAGCGAATTTCGATTCATTCATTGACGTGCTATTGATGAAAAAATATTGCTATGCCGGCGGAAAAGTCGAAATCAGCGAAGTACCTGCCGACCAAAAAGACCGTGCGGAAGAGTTGCGTGGCGCTTTGATTGAAAAAGCAGCGGAAAACGATGAAGCATTGATGGAAATTTTCTTTGAAAAAGGCTCGCTAACCGAAGACGAAATGCGAAAAGGGATCACTGTGGGATTAGTCCAACGTGGGATTATACCTGTAGTTTGTGTCTCCGCCAAAAAGAATTATGGTGTAGGGCGTATGATGGAATTCTTCTCAAGAGTATTCCCTTCTCCTCACGAAACGCCTGCTCCAATTGATACCGTAAGCGGAAATCCGGTTAAATGTGATGCTTCTGCTCCTGCATCAGCATTTATTTTTAAATCAGCTATTGAACAGCACTTGGGTGAAGTAAACTACTTCAAAGTGATGTCTGGAGAGATATCGGAAGGTATGGATATTGTAAATAACAAGACAGGATCGAAAGAACGCATATCACAATTATTTGCTGTAGCCGGAAAAAACCGTACCAAAGTTCCTAAACTGGTAGCCGGAGATATTGGATCAACCGTCAAGTTGAAAAATGCACGGACTGGACAAACATTAGCTGCTCCGGGTAACAATACGGTTTTCGCACCTATTCAGTTCCCCAATCCAAAATTCCGTACTGCCATTAAGGCTGTTTCAGAAGGCGACGAAGAAAAGCTCAACGAAGCTTTGCAACGCTTATCTATGGAAGATCCTACCATTAAGGTAGAATATTCAAAAGAATTGAAACAAACTATTATATCAGGACAAGGCGAATACCACCTGAATATCCTCAAGTGGCATCTGGATAATATCTATAAGATTCCTACCGAGTTTATTGCTCCCAAAATACCATACCGCGAAACCATTACCAAAGCTGCACAAGCTGATTATCGCCACAAGAAACAATCAGGTGGTGCAGGGCAATTCGGTGAAGTACATCTGGTAATTGAGCCTTACACGGAAGGCATGGCCGATCCGACCATGTATAAAATCAACGGTAAGGAAATTAAGGTAACCGTACGCGACAAAGAAGAGCAAGTTTTACCATGGGGTGGCAAGCTAGTTTATTACAACAGTATTGTTGGAGGTAGCATTGATGCACGTTTCATGCCTGCTATCCTTAAGGGAATCATGGAAAAGATGGAAGAAGGGCCGCTTACCGGTTCATATGCCCGTGACATTCGTGTAACGGTATACGATGGTAAGATGCACCCGGTCGATTCCAATGAAATATCATTCCGTTTGGCAGGCCGTAATGCATTCCGCGAAGCATTTAAAAATGCCGGGCCGAAAATTATGGAACCGATGTACAATGTAGAAATTTGGGTTCCTGCCGATCGTATGGGCGATGTGATGGGTGATTTACAAACCCGTCGTGCCGTTGTACAAGGAATGACCAGCGAACGGGGTTTTGAAAAAATAACTGCCCGTGTTCCCTTGGCTGAAATGAATCGATACTCAACTGCCCTAAGCTCTATAACCGGTGGGCGAGCAATGTATTCGATGACTTTCGCCGATTATGCTCAAGTGCCCGGTGATCTACAAAACGATTTGATCAAGGCTTTTGAAGCGCAAAGTGCAGAAGAATAAAAGATCATTAAATGCAAATTGGCAGGTCAAAAGCCTGCCAATTTATTTTTTATCCAGAATGGAGTTGTGTTCCGATAAATTGAAAATGTAGATTGTTTACTAAACCCGATATTAGTTGATAATTTCATGGATCAAAAATCTTTAGCGGCTCTATCCGTCTTATTGGAAGATCCCGATCAAAACACATTCAATGCTGTGATGGAATCATTGCAGCATAAGGATGTTGTGCAAGACTTGGATTATCTGTGGAAAACTTCCGACAATGAATTGGTTCTTGACCGGTTAGACCAACTGATGCACAAAATTCGCTTCAATCAAATAAAAGAAGCTCTGGTAAAATGGAAACAAAACGGTGCTGATATCATTGAAGGGGCTTGGCTTATGGCGACGTATCAATATCCCGATATAAAATTATCTGATATTACAGCCCATATCATGCAATTTGTTTATGATGCATATATCAGATTCAATGACGACCAAAAGCCAGAAGATAAAGTAGCTATATTGAATGAAGTGGTCCTATCAAAATTAAAAATTACAACCCGGGAATTTCATCATTCTTTTATTCACACCACATTAGACGCAAAATTAGGAAGTGATTTGATGTTGGCAATCATCTACATGGGAGTAGCGCAAAAACTTTATCTTCCCATATACGGTGTACCGATGCCACAAATTTTCCTATTGGCTTACGTTGACTCACCAACGCTGAATCAGGGATATGCTTCACAAAAGAATGTGGCATTCTTCATCAATCAAATTGACCATGGGACAATTTATTCCGAAATCCGGCCGCTCGCTAATCAACCGAATTCATTGCGCCCCTGTTCCAACGAAATTACACTTGCAACACTGGTTCGTGTATTCCTCTCACATTATGAGAAAAAAAACGCAATAGACAAAGTCAACGAATTACAAACCTTATTACAAATATTGGGAGATTGGGAGTTTTATATTGATTAAAGGCCGTTGACAGCATAAAGAAAGCCTAATATTTTACTTGTAGTTACTTATCTGGATCTAAATTCACTCCGAGTTACGGCTTTGACCTAATTCTTCACAAAAAAGCATTACTTTTGTATCATTTTAAGAAAAAATCACATGTACTGGGAAAAAGAAATTGAGGTCATGCCTCGCAAAGATTTGGAAAAATTCCAATTGGAACGATTGAAAACCGCTATTGGTTATGCTACTCAATCACCATATTACAAGCATTTATTCCATAAATTGGGATTAACCATTGATAGTTTCAAACATATTGAGGATATCAAAAAAATACCGTTTACAACCAAAGAAGACCTAAGGGGTAATTATCCATATGGATTATTGGGATTGCCGTTGCGTGACTGTGTACGGTTACATTCCTCAAGTGGAACAACGGGAAATCCAACAGTAATCTTTCACTCACAACACGATCTCGATTCTTGGGCAAACTTGATTGCCAGATGTTTGTATTCTGTCGGAGTGCGTGATACTGACGTATTTCAAAATACAAGCGGATACGGAATGTTTACCGGAGGATTAGGATTTCAATATGGTGCAGAACGGTTGGGATGCTTGACAATCCCTGCTGCTGCAGGAAATAGCAAACGCCAAATTAAATTCATGCAGGATTTTGGCACTACCGTAGTACATGCCATCCCAAGTTATGCTATCCGGCTAGCCGATGTATTTGCTGAAATGTGCCTCGACCCACACAGGGATACTCGATTGAAAACATTAGTGATTGGAGCCGAGCCACATACAGAAGAACAACGCCAACGAGTTGAAGAATTGTTGGGCGTTAAAGCATATAACTCGTTTGGATTATCTGAAATGAACGGTCCGGGAGTTGCATTCGAATGCGAACATCAAAACGGCCTGCATTTATGGGAAGATTGTTTCTATCTGGAAATTGTCGATCCGGATACGTTAGAACCGGTGCCTGACGGAGAAATAGGCGAATTGGTATTAACATCTCTTGATCGCCAAGCCATGCCCATATTGCGCTATCGCACACGCGACCTGACCAGAATATTGCCGGGTGACTGTCCTTGTGGACGGACACATCGCCGTATTGATCGCGTAAAAGGGCGTACAGATGATATGTTTATCATCCGCGGATGTAATATTTTCCCGATGCAGATTGAAAAGATCCTGCTCAAAACTCCGGAAGTAGGCAACAATTACCTGATTACGCTTGATACTGTTGACAATAACGACGAAATGTTTATCGAAGTAGAATTACGGGACTTGTTTACTGATGATTATGGCCGATTGGAAAATCTTGCCAAACATCTTCATCACGAAATACGCAATGAAGTATTGGTAGGGCCAAAAATCAAATTGGTAGAATCAGGATCATTACCTCAATCTGAAGGAAAAGCAGTACGCGTAAAAGACCTACGAAAAAACAAATAATACATTTCTGGGTTTCAGATTTTGGGAACAGTCCCAAAACTTGAAATCCGCAACTTTAAATTTTAAACTTTTAAACCTAAAATACCATGACTACCATCAGGCAATTATCCATTTTTTTGGAAAACAAATCTGGACGTTTGACAGAAGTGCTTGAAACATTGGGCAACGAAAAGATCAACATCACGGCATTGACTATTGCCGATACTTCGGAATATGGCATATTGAGATTGATCGTTTCCGATCCGGAAAATGGATACAAATTACTCAAAGAAAGAGGATTTAGCGTTAACTTGACAGACGTTATTTCCTTGGCGGTATCGCCCGAAGCCGGATCGTATGCGGCTATCCTAAAAAAATTCTCAGAAGAAAAGCTCAGCATCGAGTATATGTATGCATTTTGTTTGGGACAAAAATCAGTGATTGTGCTCCGCACCGATAATCGCCCTAAAGCTTTTGACATCATTACCCGCAACAAGTTTTCATTAATTAGCGAAGACAATATTAAAAATCTTTAAATTGTCAAGTTCTGGGTTTCGGTTTTAGATTTGCCGCTAATCAATTTGAAACCTGAAACTTGATATCCGAAATAAGAACATATGATCTGGAACGAAACATTTGAGTGCATGAACCGCGAAGATATGCGGAGATGCCAAAGCAGGCGTTTAATTGATGTAGTAGAACGGGTATACCACAATGTACCCTTTTACCGTAAAAAAATGCAAGAAATGGGCATTGGCCCCGAAGATATTCGTGGAATAGAAGATTTGCCCAAATTACCGTTCACCACCAAACAAGATTTACGGGACAATTACCCGTTCGGTTTATTTGCTGTTCCTATGACTGAGGTAGTACGCTTACATGCCTCTTCAGGCACAACGGGAAAACCAACAGTAGTAGGCTACACGCGAAAAGATCTTGCCACGTGGAGCGAAGTAATGGCCAGAACACTCACTTGTGCTGGAATATCACGCCACGATTTTCTGCAAATTTCATATGGATATGGTTTGTTCACAGGGGGATTGGGCGTACACTACGGTGCAGAAAAAGTCGGATGTTCGGTCATTCCTATTTCCGGAGGCAATACCAAAAGACAGTTGCAAATTATGCACGATTTTGGCAGCACAGCATTAGCGTGCACACCTTCGTATGCTCTGTATTTGGCAGAGGCTATGCTCGAAAGCGGATACAAACGGGAAGAATTCAAATTACGTGTAGGGACATTCGGCGCCGAGCCTTGGACAGAGCAAATGCGTAAAGAAATTGAAGAAAAACTTCAAATCAAAGCAATTGATATCTTTGGCCTAAGTGAAGTAATTGGACCGGGCGTATCCAGCGAATGTACTTGTCAAAACGGGCTTCATGTTTTTGAAGATCATTTTGTTCCGGAAATTATTGACCCACAAACACTTCAAGTTCTTCCGGAAGGAGAAGAAGGTGAATTGGTATTTACCACCATCACTAAAGAAGGGCTTCCATTGATCCGCTATCGTACCCGCGACTTGTCGATGCTTAATTACGAACCATGTCGTTGTGGACGTACGTTGGTACGCATGAAAAAATGTACCGGGCGTAGCGATGATATGTTGATTGTACGCGGAGTAAATCTTTTCCCGTCGCAAATAGAAAGCGTCTTACTGGAAATGAAAGAAACCAGTCCGCATTATTTATTGATTGTAGACCGGAAAAATAACTTAGATGTATTGGAATTACAGGTAGAGGTGGAAGAAGGATTTTTCTTAGACCGGATTAGTGAACTACAAAGCCTCACCAAGCGAATTCAACATACTTTGGAAAGTTCATTGGGAATCAGCTTAACGGTAAAATTAGTTGAGCCTAAAACCATTGCCCGTAGTGAAGGAAAAGCTGTTCGAGTAGTTGATAAAAGGAAGTTGTAATTTCTTTTGCAAGCTACAATTGAAGGATCAAAAGGTACAGACATATTTATGAACAATTAATATGTAATTTTGTATCTTTAGTATGTACATCAGACATTTGCATAGAACAACCATGTGGTTCTCGCTGTGCGATTCATAATAATTTCAGATATGTTTTCAATTAAAAAAATCAAAACACGCATATCCATCCCAGTAGCCGTTGTGGCACTTGTTGCTATTTCACTGCTTTATTCATTTTGCAAACGTTCCGAAAAAGACGAAGTGATTATGCAAATGGTCGTTCAATTAACGGAAATGCAACATTTCAGCCCTGCAGCTATGGATGATGATTTTTCAGAAAAAGTATATAAAGCATACCTGAAAGCATTAGATCCGTCAAAACAATTCCTGACGCAAGAAGACATCAAACAGTTGGACGTATATAAACTTCAAATTGACGATCAGATTCGCAATGGAAGTTTTCAAATATACGAACTTGCCAATTCTCTAATGGCAAAAAGGACGAACGAAGTACAGGGATATTATCGGGAAACCTTGGCTCAACCATTTGATTTTACGCTTAAAGAAACGGTAGAACTTGATCCGGACAAACTCGGTTGGGCTGCTAATAGTGCCGAGCTAAAAGACAGATGGATTAAAAGTGTAAAATACAACACCTTATCCCGCTTTGCTGAACTGCAAAAATCACGGGAAAAGGAAACGGATGAAACAAAGAAAAAAAGTGATGCAGACTTAGAAGCAGATGCCCGTCAAAGGATACTGAAATTGTATAATGACAATTTCAATTACAATAATCAGCAAAATGATGAAGACCGGTTCTCTACATACATGAATGCCATTACTGCAGCATTTGACCCACATACCCAGTATCAAACCCCAGAAAACAAAGAAACATTTGATATTCGGCTATCCGGACAGTTTGAAGGAATTGGTGCTACATTGCAAACATCTGAAGGTTACGCAAAAATAGTTGACATTGTACCGGGAAGCGCCTCTTGGAAACAAGGGGAACTCAAAGTGAATGACTTGATTACAAAGGTAAAACAAGAAAATGAAGCAGAACCTGTCGATATTTACGGCATGCGTTTAAACGACGCTGTTAAATTGATACGTGGGAAAAAAGGTACCAAAGTAACATTAACCGTTAAACGTGTTGATGGGTCTATACATAATATTACCATCACCCGCGATGTAGTCATTGTTGAAGAAACTTATGCCAAATCGGCTGTATTATCCGACCCCACCACAAAACAGAATGTCGGATATATATATTTGCCTTCATTTTATGTAGATTTCAAAAATACGCCAACGGGCAGGGCCTGTTCGGATGATGTTGCCAAAGAAATTGTCAAACTGAAAAAAGAGAATATCAGTGGAATCATTCTTGATTTGCGTAGTAATACAGGTGGTTCATTGACGGATGCAATCAAAATGGGGGGCCTTTTTATTAGTTCCGGGCCAATTGTGCAGGTAAAATCAAATGTTGGCAATCCAAGAGTATATTCTGATACTGATCCAAACATTCAATATGATGGCCCATTAGTTATATTAACCGATGCTTTAAGCGCTTCGGCATCTGAAATTTTGGCAGCCGCCATGCAGGACTACAAAAGAGCAGTAATCATTGGTGGACCTAGTACTTTTGGTAAAGGAACCGTTCAGGTAGTCGCTGGATTGGATGATTATATACCAAGGAACTTGACCCAATTAAAACCGCTTGGTTCTTTAGTTCTTACTATTCAAAAATACTATCGGATTAACGGAGGTTCAACACAGTTAAAAGGGGTTACCTCCGACATTGTCCTTCCCGACGCTTATAGTGTATTTGATATCGGCGAACGGTTTGAAGATAACTGTCTTCCTTGGACAACGGTTAATCCAGCTAAATATCAAACTTGGTCAAAACCTGTTCCTGTAGACAAATTAAAAGAGAAGAGTGTACAACGAACATCCAAGAATGAAGGGT
>JAVBPN010000267.1:0-16359 GCA_031549585.1 Bacteroidales bacterium | reverse complement strand
TGACATTTATTGGTATAAATGCCATTCCCGGAAATCTTGCCTGAATATACAGCCTGATAAATATAATGGGCTTCTTTACCTGTAAGGTATGGTTTGTTAAAAGGAATCATTCTACTTTGCGTTATCTCCACTAATAATTTTAGAAAATTTTGTTTTCATTTTAATAAATTTTTCTTCCATAAAATGATAGGAAATGGAGGATATGATAATTGTAAGTATGGTTGACAGAATTAACTGTAAAAAGAAATTATTTGTTCCAAAATAATTCAAACATTTTAAAATAATAACTATTGCCAACGGATGAAACATATATAACCCATAAGATATTTTTCCTAAATAATTAAAGTACCCGTTTTCTAAGTTCAGTATCGGTTTAGGATTCGATGCCAAATTCAAAATAACAATCCCGAAGAAAACGGCATAAAATTCATAATGAACATAAGGTATCACAACACCATATCCGATCAAGGCAATTAAAAGTAATAGAGTGAAAAATTGTATAACTCTATTATAAAAGAAAAGTAAAATTTTGTCTTTTTTGTGTAATATGTAAGCAAACAAGCCACCAATTGCCATACAGTCGATATTAAAAGAATGCCAAAAACTTCTCAAAACGTCAAAACCTGAATTCCAGAATAAGAACTTTTTTATCACTCTAAAACCGACCAACTCCATGAACAGATAAATAATAATGACGACCAAAAGCAATCTTACGGTATTTTTAAAGTATTTCATCAATACTGGCCATATCAGGTAAAATTGCTCCTCAACCCCGACAGACCAAGCCTGCGAGGCATAAGGTACTACAAACCTCATTCCCAAGGCAACATTTGGCAAAAAGAATAAAAATAATAATAACAGTACCCTCCAATTATTAAATAATACACTTGAATGACCGGGAAACTCAAAGAATGATATTTTCGGTAAAACAAAAAAACTTAAAATCACTATTAAGTAATACAATGGCCATATTCTTAATATTCTTCGGATATAAAACTTTTTTATAGAAATTGTATTCGTTTTTTCTTGCTCCGTTAACAATAAATAAGTAATCAGAAAACCACTTAATACAAAAAATAAAATTACCCCGAGTTTGCCTATTATTGCAATAAACGGACTGGCAAAGTAATTGGACAAACCAAAAGAATACTTAAACTGTTCAACATGATGAATGATTACTAAAAAAGCTGCAAAAAAACGTAATCCATTTAAGTTGGGAAAATATACTTTCGCTAATCGTGTATTTGACGGATCCATTATTGGGCAATCTTCCTCAATAGTCGTGCAGGACAGCCCACATAAAGACCTGCTTCACTCAAATCATTTATCACTATTGTTCCTCCTCCGGTTTGTATATTATCTCCTATATATATATTATCGATTATCGTAGAATTAATCCCAATGTTACAGCATTCTCCGATTTTAGTAAAACCTGCAACAGATACACATGGCGAAATAAATGAATGGTTTCCGATAATTGAATCATGAGCAATTGTAACCCCGACATTAATCAAAACATTATCGCCAATATCTACATTTCTATCAAGGATGCATCCCGGAAGCAGTACCGTACCGTCTCCCACTGTGGCCGACACGTCAGCGTAACAAGAAGAATGAATTATTTTACCAAAGGGGATTTTACCTTTAAGAGATTCGAAAAGATTTTTTTTGACAGGTAAATGCTTGTATCCTATGGCTATGATGATACAGTCAAATAGAGAACTCTGGAAAAGTGTCGTAACATCATTAATACCGCCTAAAATGGGATAATTGTCAACATGTTCCGTTGTCTTCTTATAATCATCAAAAAAACCGACAACATCAAAATGCTCATCAACTTTTGCATGGTGAGCTATTAGTTGTCCTAAATCTCCTGAACCAATAATGGCAAGTTTTTTCATGCAAAATAAGTATGTAATTGATTGAGACTTCTTATTGTATATGTGTTGTCACAATAAAAGGAAATACGATCTACCAACAATGAATTCATTCCCAATAGATCAGCCGGGATATAATCCAATTTAAACGAGTCTCCTATATATAATATTTCTGAAGGTTTAATCCCTATCGTATTAATTGCATAACGATAAAAATCCACATTGGGCTTACGTAATCCGACTGTTTCAGAAACAATGATATCCGAAAAAATATCTCCAAATAAGGAGTTTAATAATTGGGGTAAATCGGTTTTAAAATTAGATAATACCCCTATCGGAACAGGTAATTTCTTGAGAGATGAAGTATCTTCAAATGCCTGCCATGGAAGGTAGGTACAATTAGCAAAAATATCATCGAGTAGTATATCATCCGGTCTTATCCCCAAAGACATCAAAAGTGAAGAATTAAAAAGATTATAAAAATCTTGATTGGTTCTGTCGGGAAAATCAAAAAAATCCGATACAAATTTATGGTGGTACTGCAATTTCTCAGTAGATATCTCAATTCCACGATGTTCCAATACTTTCCGTATCCTTGTCCATAAAAGAGGTTTATGGATTAACGTATTGGCAACATCAAATAATATATATTTTATGGTAGATTGCATACAGTAATTTAGAAGAGAAAATGATTTTTATTGGATATGCAATCGTTATATGAATCGACCCCGGGATATATCACATCCATCAATATTCTGGTGGCAATTCCCTTTGTTACTTGTGGAAAATCCGGAGCTTCATTAAATAAATACTCTTGAAGTGTATATTTTACATCTTCAAAGCCAAAATTAGACCTAATGGAATTTGTTCCCGAAATCCTGCAATTAACTTCAAAAGGAACAATTTCTCCGTCCTTTGTAACAATAGATTGAAGATTGGCTGCACCCCGGATATTGCCATGTTTGATCATTGTGTCCAATACCGGAGTAATTTGTTTGTCGTAATCAAAAACAACCCTGCAATCGTTGGTGGTTCCATTTACAAGACTACGTTCCATCGTAATGCTCCCGTGAAAACATCCGTTTTTTGTAACATAAAAAGCTGTTGTAATTTCATTTCCTTTAGTTAATCTTTGGATTAAATACTCTTCATCGGAAAATTGATCAATTTCTTTGGGATTAATAAAAATACCTCTTGATCCTCTGCCTTTTCTTGGTTTTGCGATATACTCCGCGTATTGCCCGACAAAATCGGACGGCAAACATGTATCGGCAAACGGTATATTACATTTTTTGTGATATAAATAGGTGAGGTATTTGTCAAGGTATATTTCTGCTATACTTGAATCCGAAGAAGCAACGATTGTGTCCAGTTTCGATGCATGAGCAGACAAATAGTAAACTTCAAAATCGGTAGATGGGATAATTAAATCTATCTTTTCGTTTTTTACAATTTGTACAATAGTCGAAATATAATCTCTTTCATAGGCGTAAGGCACTTTATAAAAGCTGTCGCAAAGATGATTGCCCGAAGAAAAATTTTCAATATTGCAACCAACGATATAAATCGGATATTTTGTTTTTCTGATGTTGCGAATTATTCCTTGGCCGACATTTCCGCCTATGCCCGTAACTAATACCCTTTTATCCATTCTGTCAAAGATTCGATCCCTTTTTCGAAATTTGCTCTTGCTCTATAAGACAATTTATCACAAGTATATTCATTATCATATACAAATGAAGGCGAATTGTCAATCCCTTTAAAAGTAATTTTTGCCTTTGCTTTTGAAGCAATTATTTTTGCCACTTCAATATTAGCAATACTTTTCCCCGAAACTCCGAGAAAAATCCCGGATTCATTGCATTTTGCCGCTTTTATCAAAAATTCTGCCACATCGGAAACATGGATGTAATCTTGACTCCTTTCCCCATTACCATAAATAATTATTTCCTTATCGTTAATTGCTTGGAAAATACAACGAGGCAGAAATGTATTCATTTTCATACCTTGTCCATATACCGATGAGCATCTCACTATTGCATATCTTTTACAATTTGAGACAATTTTTTCACCCCATAGCTTTGATATTCCGTATTCATTTATTCCGCCTAAACTTGAGTTTTCGTTAATGGTATTATGAGAACTTGCATAGACAGAAACCGATGAGCATAAAACGATTTTTGCATCGGGAAACAAGGATGTAATCTGATGAATCAGTAAAACATTACTTTCGAATAATCGTTTTCTTCCCTCAAAACCGATATGATTACTTTCGGGAATAAATGCACCAATCAGATATACAAAATCGAATGAATTAATTTGTTTATCAATATCATTGATTGAAATATTTTTTATGTCCTGATGCAGCTTATCAACATTCGTATGATAAACCCCTACGATGAAATTCGCAGGATTTTTTTTTAAAGCAGTTATTAAATTGCTTCCTATAAAGCTGTTAGCCCCAACAACTAAAATATTTTGTTTATTGTACATTCGTTCTTTTATGAAATATGGTAGAATGTAAACCTCATCTAAATCAGACAAAATACAAAACAAACAGGACGAATGCTTTTTATCACATCCGCCCTGTTCTTTCAACTATTCACTTTTGTTTTTCGCAAACGTACTTCCGGGTTACTTATCGTTATTTCCGGATAATTTATATTTATTCGCGGGTTACTCATGTTTACTCACGGCTTACTTACGCTTATCCGCATCCGGTTTATCGCTGTACGCGGCTTGCTTATGTCTATCCGCCATCAACTTATATTTATTTATAGCTTGCGCATGCTTATCCGCAAAAAACTTATACTTATCCGCGATTTGCATATACCTATCCGCAGTTAACTTACGTTTACCCGCGATTAACTCAGTCCTTTCCGGCTCGTTATTTGGTTGATTAGCCGGCATCTTTACCGTTTGAATCGTTCTTTTTGGGTTTGTTCGCATTGCGCACCCTTTTCTTCAGTTCGGTGAAGGTATATTCCTTCAGCTTTTCGGCATTACCCCTGAAAAGTATCTTGCCTACGGTGCATGCATCCTTGATCTTTTCCGACAAGGCATTCAGCACGTCCAAATTGGCCTGCACAATAGCTTTGCGGTTGCCCACCATATCGTATTGCTTTTGGTTACCGGCCGATATGGCGGCAATATCGGCGGCAAACCTATCCACCATGGCGGTGGTAAGCCCTTGCTTTGCCAATGGTTCCTGGTACTTTTTCATATTGGCGAGTACCAGCCGGGCGTTTTGCAATACCCCCTCGGCATCTTTCGAATGTGTCCTCTGTTTCAAGGCGGTAATCCCGAAATCTTTTGCCGATATCGGCACCTCGCCTTTACTCATCACAATATACCCTTCGATCCGCTTTGCCTTATCAAAAATGTCGTCTATGGAGGCATAAAGCCCGCCGGTGATCACTTTCAAATCAGCAATCTCGGTCTTGGGATTTACCAATTCGTCCACGGCGTTGTTTTCCTGCTCAAAGGCCATAATGCCCTCGTTATTGTACTTGGGCGAATAAGCTACGAACTTTGCCTGGTCGCGCCGAATACTCGTTATTACATAACCGCCGATTGTAGACAGTTCTTCATCCTTACAATTGTACTTCCTCGGATTTTTCTTACTTGTTGTCATGTTCTTAAAAATTTAAAGTAAATGGTATATTGTTTCAATCCTCATTAAGTAGTTTGAAACAGACACAAATTTATAATAAAATTTTAAAAACCGGAACAAATTAAATACAGGCATAAATTATTTTATGCTATTCTCTTGCAAGAATATACTAATTTACTGCATTTTAGAATAATAAAAAAATATCAATCAAAAATTGGCAACCACTTACCTGCGAATCATTTTGTCTGCTGATTACACAAACCGGCGTTAGTTTTTGTGAAAATTACCTCCGTGAGCTGTTTGAATTCATGCAATTTGTGGAGCATAAACGCTGTTTTTCATGTCGGTTCGAGAGTTTTTTTTATGCCTCCGGCACGGTGAGTCCCACCAATTTTCCGACAAAAGTAATGCAAATGTGTGAAAAATAATGAAATTTATCGTTTACGGCCAGAGTAATTGAGTAATTGAGTAATTGAGTAATTGAGTAATTGAGTAACTGAGTAATTGAGTAACTGAGTAACTGAATAATTGAATAACTGAATAACTGAACTTTTTTATTGGTTATTAAACTCATTTTCTTGTAAAGCTATTTTAGGACAAGACAACTTTGAACCTTGAACTTTGAACTCTGAACTCTGAACCTTGAACTTTGAATTTCGAACTTTGAATTATACTAAAAAAATTCGCCTGCTACAATCACGACATCTTTGTTGCATAGGCCAACGTTTCTTGAACATTTAATAAATAAGTACGGCTTTATAACTGAAAAACATTCTTCTCTAGGTCATTTTTTTGTTCTCAAATTTTTTTATTTAAAATCTAATCCATATACTTGCAGCAAATTTTAAGATGTCTTTTGGACATTCAGACAACTGACCTGATGATAATCATTTGATTTTTTAGGGCTACAATTTTTATCCTATTATTTATTTTGTTTTTATTTTATGTTTGATATTCTAGAATTGAATACAAAACTCTTAACAGAGTTACGCGAAATTGCTAAATCCATGGGGATCAAGCGTGTTGAGCTTATGAAAAAGCAAGACTTGATCTTTAAAATATTAGACCATCAAGCCATTAAGGCTATTACTTCCAGTGCTCCGCAGCCTAAACCGGCTGAAAAGAAACCAGAATCTCCTGTTGTTGAAAAACTTGACACGTGGGAAGAACCGGAAGAATTGGATGAGCCATTGATGCAACAGGAATTACCTTTCGAAGAATTGCCGGTCAAAGAACAGGAAAGTTCCCCTATTGTATATCAAGAGCCAATCGTTAATGAAGTAATTAAGGATGAACGTAAGGGCATTGAGAAAAAATACTATGACAAAACCTATGACTTTGATGGCATTGTATCTGGAGAGGGCGTTTTGGAAATTATGCCCGAAGGTTATGGATTTTTGCGTTCGGCTGATTATAACTATTTAAGCTCTCCCGATGATATTTATGTCTCGCAATCGCAAATCAAGCTATTTGGGCTTAAAACAGGTGATGTAGTGCGAGGTCCCATACGTCCGCCGAAAGAAGGAGAAAAATATTTTCCGTTGATCAAGGTAGAAGATATCAATGGCCGTACGCCTGATTATATACGCGATCGTATTCCGTTTGATTTCTTAACCCCTTTGTTTCCTAATGAAAAATTCACTTTAGTCAAAGCGGGTGAACCAAGTTCACTATCTTGCCGGATCGTTGATTTATTTTCACCTATTGGCAAGGGACAACGTGGATTGATTGTATCACAACCCAAGACAGGTAAAACTGTTTTATTGAAAGATATTGCCAATGCCATCGCTCGCAATCATCCGGAAGTATACTTGCTGATCCTGCTCATTGATGAACGTCCGGAAGAAGTAACCGATATGGCACGTAGTGTTCGTGGCGAAGTAATTGCTTCTACTTTTGATGAACCTGCTGATCGGCATGTTCGCATTGCAAATATTGTGTTGGAAAAAGCAAAACGTATGGTAGAATGCGGACACGATGTTGTGATTCTGCTTGATTCTATTACCCGTCTGGCTCGTGCTTTTAATACGATTGCACCAGCATCCGGAAAAGTTCTCACCGGCGGTGTTGATTCAAATGCTTTGCAAAAACCCAAAAGGTTTTTCGGCGCTGCCCGTAATATTGAAAACGGCGGATCGTTGACCATTCTAGCCACAGCTCTTACAGACACCGGATCGCGTCTGGATGAAGTTCTTTTTGAAGAGTTCAAAGGTACCGGTAACATGGAATTGCAGCTTGACCGCAAATTAGCGAATAAACGTATTTTCCCTGCCGTCGACATTACCGCATCCAGCACCCGCCGTGAAGACTTATTGGTTGACAAAGATCATCTCAGCCGGATATGGGTATTACGCAATTACCTGACCGACATGAATCCGGTCGAAGCAATGGATTTTATGCGCGACCGCCTCAATAAGACCCGTTCTAATGAAGAATTTTTAATGTCAATGAATAGCGAATAATCCGTTAATAGACTAATCTTCCCATATAACACCTTTCAGCTTGTTGGAAGGTGTTTTTTATTTTATGTCTTTCTTATTTCATCACAATTAAGTTGTATTTTTGAATCGCAGTGATATGATAATTCTCATATAACATAAAGTGATTATCCCCACCAAAATTTTTAAAAGATATTCAAATGAAAGTATTGTATTATGATTGTTTTGCCGGTATCAGCGGCGACATGAATTTAGGCGCAATGGTCGATGTCGGAGTTGACCCCGATTATTTGATTGGAGAGTTGAAAAAATTAAATATTGACGGATATGAAATCCGTATCTCCCAACAACAGAGAAAGGGCATTACCGGTACTCAAGTAGAAGTTCTTTTGGGAAATGAACAGGAACATTCCCACGAACACCATCATGAACATGGACATGGGCATGGGCACGGACACGGACATCATCATGATGATCATCACCATTCACACGGACACCACCATCATGAACACGAAGCGCCACGTTTTATCTATACAACACAGGCTCATACTCACCAACATACTCATGAACACAGGAATTTAGGTGATATAGAAAAGATCATCAACGAAAGCAAACTATCCGACAAGGTAAAAAAAATGAGTTTGAAGGTTTTCGAGCTGGTGGCGCAAGCCGAAGCGAAGATACACGGAAAACCCCTTCAAGAAGTACACTTTCATGAGGTTGGAGCTATTGACTCTATTGTTGATATTGTTGGAGCTGCTATTTGTATTGACTATTTGGCTCCTGACAAAATCTTTGCATCGCCTGTTGAAATGGGTGGAGGAACAGTAGTGTGTGCTCATGGCACATTCCCGGTTCCAGCTCCTGCTGCATTGGAAATTATGAAAGGCAAACCCATGAAATTAGGCGCAGTACCTTTTGAAACAGCCACACCAACAGGAGTAGCCATTTTGGCAGCCTTGGCAGATGAATTTTCCGATACCCCATCATTGACCATATCTAATATCGGTTACGGAATCGGACATCGCGATACAGACATTCCTAATGTTTTAAGGGTATGCCTCGGCGAATCGAGCGAACAAGCACAAACAGCCGAAGCGATCATGATCGAATGCAATATTGACGATATGAACCCGGAACAATATGAATATGTGATGCGGCAACTTTTCCTGGCAGGCGCTGCCGACGTCTTCATGCAAAATATCATGATGAAAAAATCACGTCCCGCCATCACACTGTCTGTCCTTTGTGCTCCTGAAAAATACGAAGAAATAGAACATATCCTATTTACGGAGACATCCACTTTAGGCGTTCGTTATTATGGCGTCGGAAAAAGGATGCTGGAAAGAAAAACAGAATTAATGGATACCCCTTGGGGACAGGTACGCATCAAAGCAGCATATTATCAAGGTGCATTATTAAAAACGAAACCTGAATATGATGATTGTGCTGCTATAGCAAGAGATCATCACATCAGTATCAGTAAAATATACGAATACATCAATAAAAACAACACTAAAACTTTATAGGCCTAACAAGGACAAAGTGTATCATTTTTTGTAAGATGCTGAATGTCCATTTTTAAACCTTTCGGAAAACAAAATTCGCGCAAAATCGTATAACAAAATAAGAGTTGTATTTCATGTCGAATGTATTCGACAATTTTGGATCAACTTTTGTATTGTAAAAATATACATTCCATGCTTGGTTTTTTGTTCTGAATAATGGTCATTCAAAACATACAAAAGTATTTTCTTTGGATCATCCTGATAGGTTTCACCGAACTATGTCTTGGACAAAACTTGGTGCCCAATCCGGGATTTGAAGAAACTCGGGCATGCCCCAAGAATTCTGATTATATTGGCGGTGTCGTCGCGTGGAATCTTTTTCCGAATTTTTCAGCCGACTACTTTCATCGGTGTGCTAATCGTTATCAAACGATCGAATATCACCAAAAGTTTCCGGGAGATGACATCATGAATTTTAGCGTTCCCCGCAGCATGTTCGGTTATCAGGAACCGCATGGAGGGGATGCTTACGCAGGCATTTCCTTTTGTAATGAAGCATTAGCAGTAAAACTCATCCGGCCTTTAGTCAAAGATTCGCTCTACCGGGCTGAATTTTTTATTAACCTGGCCGATTCGAGCAATGTCGGTACACGCTACTTTGGTATGTATTTTTCTCAATCCGCTATTCGAGTGATAACAGACAACCGGATGTTGGTTACAGGTTTCATACTCGAAGAACCGCCACAAATACAAAATCCTCCCGACAGATTTCTCACAGACACAGCCAATTGGGTCTCTATCAACGGCATATATAAGGCAAAAGGAGGAGAACAATATCTCACCATTGCAGGATTTCACTCATACCACGATAGTTTGGTACAACCTATCCGCAATTTTCGCCCATTAAGTAAAGTATACCGCAGCACGGAAAAATCATTGGGGTATTACTTTATTGATGATGTTTCGGTTGTTCCGTATCAGGAAATTTGGGAGCCAGAAATAGGAAAACCCTATGTGCTCCAATACATTTATTTTGAATTTGACAAAAGCGACTTATTAGCTGCTTCTTTTGATGAATTAAACCGGTTGGTCGAGTTCCTGAATCAATATCCGGCATATAAAATTCAAATTACCGGACATACAGATAATATTGGTAGCGATACATACAATCTTCGCCTATCAAATGACCGAGCCAAGTCGGTGGCTGATTACTTATTGGAACATAGTATTGATTCCCAAAGGGTCAGTTCGTCCGGAGAAGGAACTAAAAACCCGGTTGCCGACAACGCTACAGAGGCTGGTCGCCAACAAAATAGGCGCGTAGAGTTTGTTTTGACGGAATAAGGCGTTATTTTTGTATCCGTTAACCAAAAACAAATCTGTTGCAATCTCAAGAATTAATTAGCAGCCTATACCAAACGTGGGCAGGCAAACCGCCAAAGCATGTAGAACCCTTGCCCCCATCGGGTTCGTATCGGCAATATTTCCGGTTGTTCGATCATTCAAACAATTCAGTTATTGGCGTATATAACGAAGATATAAAGGAAAACAAGGCCTTTATCGGATTTACTAAGCATTTCCTGAGTAAATCATTACCGGTATCCCACATTTTATATGAGTCACCCGATATGAAAATGTATCTGTTGGATGATTTAGGCGACACAACATTACTGGATTTTTTGACAGAAGAACAGCAGCATGATTCGGAAATCATCACAGAAAATATAAGACGTAAATATCAATCCATTATCGAGCAACTGATTCTTTTCCAAACGGAAGGGTCTAAAGGCTTTGACTATTCGATTTGCTATCCTCGCGCTGCTTTCGACCGGCAATCGATGATGTGGGATTTGAATTATTTCAAATATTATTTCTTGAAATTGGCTCGTATTGGTTTTGATGAACAAGCCATGGAAAATGATTTCCAGGCTTTATGCGATTATCTTCTTTCGGCCGATTGCAATTTTTTCTTATATCGCGACTTTCAATCCCGCAATATCATGTTGGCAGGGGATTCAAAATCTCCATATTTTATCGATTATCAAGGAGGGAGAAAAGGGGCGCTTTATTATGACATTGCGTCATTATTGTTTGAAGCAAAAGCTGATCTACCATCGGCATTCCGGCAAGAAATGCTGGAATATTATATGGTACAATTGGCCAAATCAATGTCCGTTGAAACGCAGGTATTCAAACAATATTATTATGGATACGCCTATATCCGTACCATGCAGGCTATGGGTGCATATGGATTCAGAGGTTTGTATGAGAAGAAACCGCTCTTTCTGCAAAGTATTCCACCTGCTTTGAAAGTTTTGGATTGGTTGACCACAAATGTCCAACTCCCTATTGAGCTTCCCGAATTATACCGTACGTGGCGTTGTTTGATAGAATCAGAATATATACGGCAATTGGCTACATCTTAAGTAATTGAATATTGATAATTGAATATTAATTTAAATTTTATTGAATCAACATAAAGCTAATATTAGAAATCGTCGATTATTTGAGCATGAGTACTTATTAAGATTTATATTATCAGTGCAACCCGATATTTTATACGAAGACAATCATTTAATCATCGTCAATAAGCGTTGCGGCGAAATTGTACAATATGACAAGACGAACGATATCCCTTTGGAACAAACCCTCAAAGAGTATATCAAAAAAAAACACAATAAACCGGGCGAAGTATTTTTAGGTATTGTACACAGAATCGATAGGCCGGTCAGTGGAGTTGTCGTATTTGCCCGGACATCGAAGGCATTAACACGGCTCAACGCGATGTTTCAAGATAAAAGCATTAAAAAAACGTATTGGGCAATTGTCAAAGAGCGTCCACCCAAAGAAACAGGTGTTTTGACACATTATATCGAACGCAATACGAAGCTAAACCGTTCCTTTTGCTATGATAAAGAAAAAGCCGGAGCAAAAAAGGCAGTATTGCATTACAAGCATCTATTTTCTTCCGATCACTACCACTTGCTTGAGGTTGATTTAGAAACAGGGCGTCATCACCAAATCAGATGCCAGCTTGCCGCTATCCATTGTCCCATCAAAGGTGATTTGAAATACGGATTTCCAAGATCCAATGAAGATGGAGGTATCAGCTTACATGCAAGAAAAATTAGCTTCCAACATCCGGTAAAAGATGAAAAGATAAGTATCACTGCTCCTCCACCTAATGATCCGTTGTGGAACTATTTTGAAGGCCTTATGGTTGAAAATGATTCTAATTCATGATGCCAGTATGAATGAAGATATCAAATATCAATGGTTTGCCATCTACACTAAAGCAAAGGCAGAAAAAAAAGTCTATGAACAGCTTGTAAATAAAGGTATCGAAGCATATGTCCCTTTACGGAAAGAGCTGAAGCAATGGAGTGACCGTAAAAAATGGATAGAAACGCCCATTATTTATTCATATGTTTTTGTGCGCATCACTCCTTACGAGTATACAAAAGTATTTGAAGCCAAGGGCGTTGTTTCTTATGTTTCCTACAAAGGGAAAGCAGTCGCTATCCCCGATCACGAAATTGATGCCATGCGACGCACGGTTGACAATCAATTATCTTTTAGCGTAGAAACGACCTCATTGCGTAAAGGGCAAACCTTAGCTGTGACATCGGGCCCGTTAAAAGGTATTTCGGGAGAAATAATAGAAATACAAGGAGAGAAAAAGCTTTATTTAAAAATCAGCCATATCGGATATACGCTGGTGGTCAATATGGAAAATGACATAACCTACGGTTGAAATAGATCTATTACAGTTATCAAAGTATAGCAGGCACGCATAGTAGAAAGGTATGCACGCATAGAAAAACACAATCCGTGCATAGCATAGTGCCGTGCACGGATTGTAAAAAGGTAAGCGTACATGCCGGAATGCAATGCGCCGAAATTTACCGGTCGTTATTCTTTCGGTTTCCGGTCGGACGGCTTGGTTCTATTTACCTAACGATGAGCGGAATATGCGGTTGTTAAGGCTGTGCAAAAGTTTGTTTTCGAGCGGAATTACAAATTCCGCTCAACGTTATTGGTCTATAATACAATAACTAACGTTCGGCTGAATTTGTAATTCAGCCGTGAAATGAGACTTTTTGCACAGCCTCTCTACTGTTGTAAAGAATTTTATTTAACTTAAAAACTCTAGTACAAGAAACTGAGCAATATACCTGCCGCTACGGCACTACCAATTACACCGGCAACATTTGGCCCCATGGCATGCATTAACAGGTGGTTGGTTCGATCATACTCCTGTCCAACCACTTGTGATACACGAGCGCTATCGGGAACTGCCGAAACTCCTGAATTACCAATTAATGGATTGATTTTTCGGCCATCTTTCAGGAACATGTTGATGAACTTCACAAACAAAACACCTGCAGCAGTGGCGATCACAAATGATGCTGCTCCTAAAGCAAAGATACCGACAGACTTAGTCGTCAAGAATGAAGTTGCTTGTGTAGAAGCGCCTACAGTCAATCCAATAAGAATTGTCACGATATCAATCATCGGGCCACTGGCCGTTGCAGCCAAACGCTTGGTAACACCACTTTCTTTCAGCAAATTGCCAAAAAATAACATCCCTAACAAAGGCAATCCGGTGGGAACAATAAAGCAGGTAAGAAGAATACCGATGAGCGGGAAGAATATTTTTTCGGTTTTTGTCACCTGGCGGGGTGCTTTCATACGAATCAAACGTTCTTTAGGTGTTGTAAGCAACCTCATGATTGGCGGTTGTATCACCGGAACAAGCGCCATATAAGAGTATGCTGAAACAGCAATTGCTCCCATCAAATCAGGCGCAAGTTTTGAAGAAATGAAGATAGCCGTTGGGCCATCTGCACCACCAATAATACCAATTGCTCCTGCTTCAGCAGGCGTAAAACCTAAAGCCAATGCGGCAGCATAAGCGCCAAAAATACCAAACTGTGCGGCAGCTCCGATCAGCATTAATTTGGGATTCGAAATCAATGCTGTGAAATCGGTCATTGCACCTATACCCAAGAAGATCAAGGGCGGATACCAACCGTTTTGTACACCATGGTAAAGAATATTTAATACGCTACCATCTTCATAAATACCAATTTTTAATCCGGGATAAAATGGAATGTTACCAATAATAATCCCAAATCCGATAGGTATCAACAGTAAAGGTTCATATTCTTTAATGATCGCAAGTGCAATAAAAATCAATCCGATCACAATCATCAACAAGTGCCCCCATGTAAAATTAGCAAATGCAGTGTATTCAAAGAATTGAACCATTTGATTTCTTACGAAATCAAAAAATCCGGAGGAAGCCTGAAGTGTCATCATAGTTTTACTCTCCTATAACGATTAACACATCACCTTCCATTACAGTGCTACCCTTGGAAACTTTTACCTCAGTGACCGTACCGGCTTTATCTGACTCGATATTATTCTCCATCTTCATAGCTTCCAACATCAACACCCTTTGCCCTACTGTCACCTTATCACCGGGTTGCACATAAATTTCGAGAATCGTACCCGGAAGCGGCGATTTAATAGTTCCGGTTTTAGCCGCAACTTTCACCGCTGCACCTTGATCGGTCGACGGAACTGCCACCGAACGCACTAATTTCGGAGTTTTTTGTTGTTTGATTTCTTTATCAACAGTCACCTTGTAAGGTGTACCATTGACTTCCAGCTGTATGTCTTGGTCTTCAACGCTTTTGATTTCAACCGCGTAGTTTGTGCCATTTATTGTGAATTTATATTTTTTCATTGTATCTTAATTTATTAATGATTGCTTATTGATTCAACTCTCGATAATCAATCCAATTAACTTATCTTCTATTAAAATATGTATTCAATCCGTGAATCTTTGAACTCCAAGGAGAGTAAGTACGTGATACCTTATTAATGGTCAATACGGCATTCTCTTCGTCATGTAACTCTTCATTGTAAAGATGGATGGCTGCCGTAATGGCTGCATAGACATCTCCACTGATGTCTCCGGTAGATTCCACGGCAACCGGTTTTACATCCACTTGTTCCTGCTTACGGCGCCTGCGATCTTGCGCTGCAATCAAGTATTTACCCACTTGCTTAAATACCAAATAGAGCATCAACAAAGCAAGAAACACCACACTCATGGCGACAGCTGCCATACCAACACCATACGGATCACGTACAGCAATCACTTCCGATAATCGAGGCTTTTGATAATGCAACGCCGCTGCATTACTCAAATCTATCCGATTTACTCCACGACTGGCATCCAATGCAATTACGTCAAAACCAGTTGCATTTTCACCTGATATATATAGCTCTTTGGCCTCATCACTGTAGCTAAAAGCGCTCGCTTCTCCTGCAAAAGCCAGTTTTTTGACTAACTTTCCGTTCAAATCAAGTACCGCTAAATAGCAACTGTCACGATGTGATGCAAGAAATACTACATAATCCTGATAAATAGCAACGCTTTTAGGGCGATAAATATGGTGCGTATCGTGTCTTTTCAAGACGACATCCACCAGATAATCACTGGAAATATATAATTCATTTCCTTTACGGCGGACAAGTACAACTTTATTATCTACATTGTTGATCCCTGCAAATATGTCATTCTTCTTATCAAAGGCAAACAATTGCGGAATCAACGGATCATATGCTTCTTTATGGGCTGGCCCTTTTTCTGGAGCGTCATCGTCCTGAGCCATCACGGGAATGCCCAATAACAATAAAATAAGCACAAACCATCCCGCAACCGTTGGTTTTATTTTCTTTTTCATTTTAGTACCATTTTAAGGTTACAGAGGAATATTGCTATGCTTCTTGGGCGGATTGGTATCCTTTTTGGTCGACAACGCCTGTAAAGCCCTGATGACACGAAAACGGGTGTTCCTCGGTTCGATGACGTCATCTATGAAACCATATTTAGCTGCTATATAAGGGTT
>JAVBPN010000390.1:0-3793 GCA_031549585.1 Bacteroidales bacterium | reverse complement strand
AACCCTTATATAGCAGCTAAATATGGTTTCATAGATGACGTCATCGAACCGAGGAACACCCGTTTTCGTGTCATCAGGGCTTTACAGGCGTTGTCGACCAAAAAGGATACCAATCCGCCCAAGAAGCATAGCAATATTCCTTTGTAATCAACATCAAGATCATAAATCATGAAGAAAAGAATAATAACGATGATGGCAGGATGGGCAGCGATTCTGTTGTTGCTTGCGGTAATGCCTGTTACCGCCCAAGAACAGCCGGATACACCCAAATCCACGCCAACTTATGAAGCATATGATCCATTGATTCCGCAATTGTTTGCCTTCGATAAGAAGAATGACATCTTCGCGGGAATCAATAATGTGGATAATAAAATTGTACTTGTCCGCCGTAATGCCGACGGCCTATATATTTCCAGCAGTTACTTGGTAGATGTGGTATTGGGAAGGCATGATGTGGAACATATATATCGTCCCCAAAGTGTGGCGATATATGAAGATCATGTTGTGTTTCTTGCATCGCATAAAGATAGTTGTTACTTGGCAGTGCTTGATTTAAATGGGCAATTGGTCAAGAGATTGGCGTTTCTTGGCGAGGCCAGCGCCTTCAGCTATAGCCCATCTGCTCAAGAATTGTACATTTCAGGTGAAAATGTAACCGGATTTGATGTCATTGCATTAGATGCCAGTCGTGGAATGAATCATCTTGATTTAAAAAATGCGGCAACATTACACTATCAGAAACCTCGATTGTCAGAAATAATTGCCGTACGTGACCCATGGGGTATTGGTATGGCTGTTATTGCTATGAGTGTGGTATTTCTCGCTTTGTTGATGCTTTATTTGGTTTTTAAACAAGTGGGGGTGCAACTCATTTCTATTCAAGATCGTAGACGTCGTAAGCAGGAGCAGAAGGATGTAAAACCGGCTGCTGCGGAATCTACCGGTGACATCAGTGGTGATGTATATGCAGCCATTACGGCAGCCATTCATCTTTACAATGAAGAGTTACATGATGAAGAGAATGCCGTATTGACCATTAATAAAGTATCACGTACCTATTCTCCTTGGAGTTCAAAGATTCACGGATTGAATACATATTTTAATAGAAGATAATATAAACAAAGGCTCATCAAGGTTAGTCGCATTGTTAAAACCTGTTGGGCATGACATAATTCAAACATGATATGAAAAAATATAAATTCACAATCAATGGGACGAACTACGCGGTTGAAATCAAAAGCGTTGAAGACCAGAACATACAGTTGGAAGTTAATGGTACGCCTTATGCGGTAACCGTTGATCAGGAAGTGAAGCAAATTAAAACTCCAAAATTGGTACGTTCGGTGGCTGTTCCGTCAACAGACCAGGGAGCCGAAGTAAAAGCATCAACTAAGACCGGAACTATTAAGTCGCCGCTTCCGGGGACTATTCTGGATATTTTTGTTAAACCGGGCGATAAAGTTACCATTGGCCAGAGAATCCTTTTGCTGGAAGCAATGAAGATGGAGAACAATATTGAATCGGACAAAGCCGGAACCGTTACCGAGATTAAGATATCCAAAGGCAGTGCCGTGATGGAGGGTGATGTGTTAATCGTTATAGGAGAGTAAAACTATGATGACACTTCAAGCATCCTCTGGATTTTTCGATTTCGTGAGAAGCCAGATGGTTCAATTTTATGAATACACGGCTTTTGCGAATTTTACGTGGGGTCACGTGCTGATGATCAGCATAGGATTGGCTTTCATTGCGATGGCCATCATTAAAGAATACGAGCCATTATTGCTGATACCTATTGGTTTTGGGATTATTATTGGAAATATTCCATTTTTTCCGGGGCTACAGATTGGTATATATGAGAATGGTAGTGTGTTGAATACGCTTTACCATGGTGTACGTAATGGTTGGTATCCACCCTTGATCTTCTTGGGTATCGGAGCAATGACAGACTTTTCTGCATTGATTTCGAATCCCAAATTGATGTTGATTGGCGCTGCTGCCCAATTGGGTATATTTGGCGCGTATGCGATTGCCCTGTTAATCGGATTTACTCCTGCTGAAGCCGGTGCTATTGGTATTATCGGTGGTGCAGATGGGCCAACAGCTATTTTTACAGCATCGAAATTGGCTCCCGATTTGCTGGGTGCTGTAGCTGTTTCAGCATACTCTTATATGGCGCTTGTTCCGGTGATTCAACCACCTGTTATGAGGTTATTCACCACCCATAAGGAACGCCTTATCCGTATGAGGCCGCCACGCCAAGTATCTAGGACGGAAAAGATATTCTTTCCCATGATTGGGATTTTGTTGACTTGTTTTATCGTTCCTACCGGCTTGCCATTGTTGGGTATGTTGTTCTTCGGTAATTTATTGAAAGAAAGTGGTGTAACCAAACGTTTGGCTACAACAGCCAGTGGGCCGATGATTGATATCGTGACGATACTTATCGGATTGACAGTAGGCGCTTCTACGCAAGCGACTACATTCCTTACAACCAAGTCGATAGGAATATTCGGCTTAGGTGCGGTTTCTTTCGTTATAGCCACTGCAGGTGGTGTTCTTTTTGTAAAGTTCATCAACCTGTTCCTCAAAGAAGGAAATAAGATTAATCCGTTGATTGGTAATGCGGGGGTTTCGGCAGTTCCCGACAGCGCCCGCGTATCGCAGGTGATAGGTCAAGAATATGACCGCACGAATCACTTGTTGATGCATGCTATGGGGCCGAATGTGGCCGGTGTAATCGGTAGCGCCGTTGCAGCAGGTATTTTATTGAGTTTCTTGTATTAGAAAATGATGTTGTTTGATTGAAAGGGCGGGATTTATCCCGCCTTTTTGCATTGTGATTGAGTATAGTGACTTCTTAATGCAGAATATAGGATTTTAAAGCCAGAATAAATTCGCTTCAATAAGTTCATGAGAAAGTCCAATTTCGTTCAATACACAACATGTAAGAAGTTTTTTTAAGTCTTTTGTTATTTGATATAATTCCTGTACTCCGAGTATTTTATCTTTTTCTTCTTTAAAAAGGTGAGAATAATAATGTCGAGATTTGGCAGCATTAGGTAATGATGTTTTTATCGATTGTAAGGTTTTTATGTCAGAGAATTTTTCATAAATTTGATCTAAACGTTTTTCGAATCCAATGCCTTCACTTTTGTTTATATATCTTTTGTGGTATCCGTCTAATGCTTGAGCAACTGTTAGAAAAGTCTTGTTGTCAAAATATTTATTTGGCATCAAACTTTCTATTAAGCTATTGATGATTGGAAAGTTTTGTTCTTCAAATTGATACCATTTACTTATTATTTGTGGAAAGTTGTTTTCTATGTCTTTATATCGGAAGAGAAATCTGTGCCTCGCTTCTTTTGTTCCCATTTCATTTTGATTATAGAACATTGAAATAGGTATAGTTTTTACACCTTGTTCTATCTCATAATGGTGCAAAATAATTTCATCATAATCAATAGGGGATAACGTTACTAAAGATAAAAAGGATCGTAAAGATTGCATTTTTTTGTATAAATCTTCACTTGATAAAGGTACATCGGATACTATATTACAAAACGTGAATTACTTTATATCCATAAACTAGGAGACGATTGTATCTGATATCCAACAGGAAAATGAAAATTCCAAATAGAGTTTTTCATTTATTTGTGTTTTTATAGACTTCGTTTTATCTGCATCATATGTTAATGAAATTATTTGGGGTATATCATTTTTACAATGGTAATCTAAATCAATAACATATTTCCCTAGCCATTTGTCTAATAGGGGCATTTGAAATTGAATC
>JAVBPN010000328.1:0-5382 GCA_031549585.1 Bacteroidales bacterium | reverse complement strand
CTTTGAGTGTGTCGGGAGTTCAAGCAGTGATTTGGCGATCGAACAAATGTTGGCTATTGTAGCGCCTCAAGGTTGTATAAATCTGCTTGGGGTCAGTGAAGAACCTGTTGCACTAAATACCCGATTGGTTTTAGAAAAGGGATTATTGCTTATCGGAAACAGCAGGAGCAATGTCGGTGATTTTACAAAAGCCGTTTCTTTGATACGTGAAAATGAGTTTTGTAAAAAATATTTTCAAATTTTAATTTCACAAATGATTAATGTGAAGAGCGAAAATGATATTTCTCATGCATTTGAACAGGAAATGTTAAACGACTTCAAAACAATAATAAAGTGGATGATTTAACATACGAAAACCATTAATTCGGATTTAAAAAGAGTAATGAACGGAGAGGAAAAAATGAAAGGAATCATTCTTGCGGGCGGGTCAGGTACGCGGCTGTATCCACTGACCACCGTAACCAGCAAGCAACTGTTGCCGGTTTATGACAAACCGATGATTTATTACCCGCTGTCCACGCTTATGCTGGCGGGGATAAGGGATATTTTGATTATTTCAACACCAAAGGATATCGCGCGTTATGAAGACTTGTTTGGCAATGGCGATGTCTTTGGTATCAACTTGCAATACGCGGTGCAAGATATGCCGAATGGTTTGGCAGAAGCCTTTATTATCGGAGAGAATTTTATTGAATCAGATAATTGTGCTTTGATTTTAGGGGACAATATTTTTTATGGCAGCGGATTAAGCCTTCTATTGCAAAAAGCAGTGAAAAATAGTGACCGCGCAACGGTTTTCGCTCATTATGTAAAAAACCCGGAACAATTTGGTGTTGTCGAACTTGACAAAAATGGCAGAGCAATTTCTATTGAAGAAAAACCATCTTCTCCCAAGTCTCATTACGCAGTTACAGGGCTTTATTTCTACAATAATAAAGTTGTGCAATATGCAAAGGAATTAAAGCCGAGCGCTCGAGGTGAGTTAGAGATTACCGACTTGAATCAAATATATCTTAAACAGAACGCTTTAGATGTGCATTTATTAGGTCGAGGCTACGCATGGATGGATGCCGGTTCTGTTGGAAGCCTTTTGGAGGCCTCAAGTTTTATTAAAATTTTAGAAGAGCACCAAAGCATTGTAATTGCTGCTTTAGAAGAAATAGCGTACAATCAAGGATGGATCGACAGACAGACACTTATACTTGCAGCACAAAAATATGGAAAATCAACATATGGGCAGCATTTACTTAATGTTTCAAAAGGAATTATATAGCGAAATAGGAGAATATGATTTTGAAGGTTTTGGTTACGGGTGGTGCAGGTTTTATCGGTGCAAATTTTACTTACTGGCTACTTAATAAAAACAATGATTCTGAAATAGTCTGTCTGGATTTGCTGACATATGCCGGTAATATAGATACGCTAAGTGATTTACTTCACAATCCGCGTTTCTCGTTTGTCCATGGCGATATCGCTGATTCAAAAACGGTCTTCAATTTGGTGGAAAAAGGGCAATTTGATGTTGTTATTAATTTTGCTGCGGAGTCACATGTGGACCGTTCCATTGAGAATCCAGCCGTTTTTTTGCATACAAATATAATTGGAACACAAGTAATTATGGATGCATGCTTAAAGTATAATGTGAAACGTTTTCATCAAGTTTCCACCGACGAGGTTTACGGCGATCTTCCGCTAGACAGAACAGATTTATTTTTTACTGAGAACACTCCACTATGTGCGTCATCACCATATTCAGCATCCAAAGCATCTGCCGATCTATTGGTTCTTGCATACCACAGGACGTTTGGACTTCCTGTAACAATATCACGCTGCTCAAATAATTACGGACCGTTTCAATTTCCTGAGAAGTTAATCCCGCTGATGATAGTTCGTGCGCTAAAAAATGAAACTTTGCCTGTATACGGCGATGGCAAAAATGTAAGAGACTGGATTCATGTAACGGATCATTGCAATGCAATTTATGAAATCATTTGTCACGCGCAGGATGGGCAAATCTACAATGTCGGTGGAAATAATGAAATGCAGAATATTGACGTTGTAAAATTGATTCTGAATGCCCTTGGCAAGCCAGAATCCTTGATAACCTACGTAACTGACAGACCCGGGCATGACAGGCGATATGCCATTAATTCTGAAAAGTTATCAGCTGCAGTGGGATGGGTGCCGTCTATTTCGTTCAATGATGGTATTCAGGATACTATCCGATGGTATCTAGAAAATGATAAATGGTGGAAAAATATAATGAATGGTAACTATCGGCATATACGTGAAAATTTGATAAGAAGCAAGTAAAAGACGTATTATTAAGTTTGATAAATATACGGACAGGGTAATTATGACAAATTATTTAGCACATTTATTAGTCGATTCTTGGATAGCTACTGAAGGTAAAAACAGTATTCCAGATATTCTCAAATGGATTATGATCCGTAATGAGGATATATATGTTGATATTAGCAAAACCACTCTTGCTGAGACAGGTTGGTTTTATGACGACAATGTGGGGCAAATTGTTAATGCCGATCGCAGTTTTTTTCAGATTTCCGGAGTTAGGCAGAAAAATTTTCATAGCAGTTTGATTACTGAGCAACCTATCATAATTCAAAATGAGATTGGTTATTTGGGTATATTATGCAAGGAGATAGACGGCGTACTGCATTTCTTAATGCAAGCAAAGATAGAACCGGGCAATGTGAATAAAATTCAGATTTCGCCCACCATACAGGCTACAAAAAGCAATTTTACACAGCGGCATAAAGGCGCAAAACCCGCCTATTTGGAATATTTTATTAACGCGTTCAAATACACGATTATTGTTGACCAAATACAATCGGAACAATCTTCGCGTTTTCTAAAAAAGCGTAACCGCAATATAATAGTTTTTTTGGATGACGCAATAGAAATAGATGAGGGTCCAAATCACAAATGGATTACACTTGGTCAGATCAAGCAATTATTAAAAATTGAAAACCTTATTAATATGGATACACGAACCGTAATATCATGCATTCCATTTAATAATTTAACGGTAGAGTTAAAAAATGTAATGGGACAAACATTGGATCGACCTCTCATACGCTCGATTACTGAGGGAATTCAACCGGAAGCTATACCATATGTTTATAATTACATTAATGATTATAAAATGTTCTCAACTAAATGCGTTACGCCCTTGCCGCTTTACTCCTTAAAGGATTGGAAAGTCCATAATAACAAAGAAAAAGAAGAGTTTATATGTCAAACGGGTTGGCCATTCAAGGTGGTTTTCTGTGATATATCGATTGAAGGGCGAGAAGTGCGGCATTGGGGGCAACCGCTGTTTGAAGCAGTAGGCATATCCTGCTTCGGACTGTTTACGGCGGTTGACAATGGCATAAGAAAGTTTTTGGTTCGGGCTATGCCCGAAATAGGTTGTTTTGATTCTATTGAGTTGGGACCAACCATTCAAACAGAAGAAAATAGCGGGCGGTTTGACGCTGATTTTGTTAGTCAAATGTTCTTCAAGCGATATAGTGAGCGCATTGGAGTTAAGTATGACGTTATCCTATCAGAGGAAGGTGGACGTTTTTACCACGAGCAGAATCGTAATATTATTATTGAAATATCAATGAATGATATATCTGAACTTCCAACAGGATACTTTTGGCTGACCTGTTATACACTTAATCAAATTGTACAAATTAACAATTGTCTAAATATTCAACTAAGAAATTTATTATCTTTACTGGAGTTATGAAAATGAAAATAGGTATCCTGTGTCCGTCGGAAATTGCTTTAAGGCGGTTTTTACCTGCACTGCACAAACTCTCGGATTTATTTAAGTATGCAGGAGTTGCCGTTGCCTCAGACGCTGAATGGTTCGGATGCAGCACCTATAAAGGACGAATAAATAATGAAATAAAAAAAGCATGCAAATTTCAAGAAAGCTTTGGTGGCGATATCTTTGACAGTTATGATGCTATGCTTTCCAGTGATATTGAATGTGTGTATATTCCGCTGCCTCCAGCTTTACACTGTGAATGGGGTACGCGCGCATTGAAGCGAGGCAAGCATGTATTAATGGAAAAACCATTCTCAACATCGCTGGCAGATACGCTTCGAATGGTGGAATTGGCGAGAGATAAATCATTGGCATTACACGAAAATTATATGTTCCAATATCACAGCCAAATAACACATATTATGAGGGAACTAAAAGAGAAAACCATCGGTGATTTAAGGATGATTCGTGTCGATTTCGGGTTCCCGTTTCGCGGTGCAAATGATTTTAGATACAATAAAGCTTTAGGTGGGGGAGCGCTGCTGGATTGTGGCGGGTATACTGTTAAACTAGCCTCTATATTATTGGGAGACGATGCCGAGATAGTTCAAGCGAAACTTTTCAGGACACAGGATTTCGAAGTTGATATATATGGCAATGCGGTTATGTTGAATAATTCTGGTCTTACCGCACAGCTATCGTTTGGTATGGACAATAGCTACAGATGTTCTCTTGACATTTGGGGCAGCAAAGGCGTTATTCATTCAGACAGAATTTTGACAGCACCTGATGGTTTTGAACCGACATTAAAAGTTGTCAAATTGGATGAAGTGTCAGAATATAAATTGGAATCCGACGATACTTTCAAGAAGTCAATTGAGTTTTACCATAGTTGCGTCACTCAAAAAAAGAGTAGAGAACAAAACTATAACGCGATAATCAAACAAGCGAAGTTAGTAGATAGATTTGACAGCATGCTATAAAAGAGCAGGAAAGGTATTATCATATGAGAGACCCCATTTATGTAACCCGCCCCGCGCTTCCGCCTTATGAAGAGTTTTGTGAAGAGATTAAAAGTATGTGGGATACACGCATATTAACACACAACGGACCGAAGTGTCAGGCATTAGAATCAAAACTTGCACTCTATTTAGATGTAAAAAATGTTTCTTTATTTACGAATGGGCATTTGGCGTTGGAATCTGCAATAGATGCATTGAATCTTACGGGTGAAATTATAACTACGCCGTTTACATTTACATCAACTATGATGGCGATTGTCAATAAAGGGCTTACGCCTTCGTTTTGTGATATTGAGGATAAGTATTACACAATGGACGCCGATCTCATCGAGCCGTTAATTACAGAAAGAACCTCGGCGATTTTACCTGTTCATGTTTATGGCAATATATGCGATGTCGATAAAATAGATAGTTTAGCGAAAAAATACAACTTGAAAGTTATTTACGACGCCGCTCATGCTTTTGGAGTCAGACGTCGCGGAATCGGGGTTGGTAATTTTGGTGATATTTCAATGTATAGCCTTCATGCCACAAAGGTTTTTCATACATTTGAAGGTGGATGTCTGACATACCACGATT
>JAVBPN010000050.1:0-16852 GCA_031549585.1 Bacteroidales bacterium | reverse complement strand
ATGGTTGAAAAACCGTTGGCGGTTAGTGTTGCGCATGCAGAAAAGATGGCCAAATTATCGCGCCAATACCATACCCTTTTGTTAACTAACTATGAAACCACTTGGTATGCAACCAATCACAAAACATACGATATGGCCATTACCCAACAAAGCATTGGTGATATCAGAAAAGTGATCGTTTGTGATGGACATAGAGGGCCAAAAGAAATAGGTTGTAGCGCAGAATTTTTAGCATGGCTCACTGACCCAGTGATGAACGGAGGTGGTGCTGTCATCGATTTTGGCTGCTATGGCGCTAATTTGACAACATGGTTGATGCAAAACCAACGTCCTATATCTGTTTCGGCTGTATTGCAACAAATCAAGCCTGATATTTATCCTAAAGTAGACGACGAAGCAACTATTGTATTGACTTATCCACACGCACAAGCAATTATACAAGGATCATGGAATTGGCCGATCGGACGGAAAGACATGGAAGTATATGGCGCAACAGGATACGTAAAGGCTATTAATGCAAATGATATTTCATACCGGTTATCGGAAAAAGAACCGGCAGTGGACGAAAAATTAACGCCTTTATCTGCTCCGGCAAATGATCCGTATCGTTATTTCATATCTGTATTGCGCGGAGAAACTACCGTAAAGCCGGACGACCTATCCTCTCTTGAAAACAATTTGATTGTTGTTGAAATATTAGAAGCAGCACGCAAAAGTGCCAAATCAGGAAAAGCAGTCAAATTGGCAAAATGATTACTATTATTCAAAAAGATTGATACCTCATCATTGCTGCGAATGTTTGACTATTTTCATCAAACAAACCATAATGACAATAAAAGGCTGTCACTGCGAGCCTGTCTGCCGAACAGGCAGGCGATAGCGGAGCAGTCTCGAAGTTGGGGACAATTGTCGAGAGGATAATTCGATAGTTGAGTATAAATTTATAAAAATGATGAAATGAAATATTTCCTAATAACAATTATCTTTCTTCTTAATAACTTGGGTGGGTTTTGCCAAGGTGATTTGTTTTTTCCTTTAAACAAAGAGTTTAATTGGGCAACTATCGAAAAGCAAAATCAAGAACTGAAAGCGAAATTCATCAAAAATCTTCCTAAAGAACTCGAATTCTACCAAGAACAAGCTAATCTATCAGAGTTGTCGAATTGCTTACATGTCATCGATTTTAATGGGGATGGTATAGATGATATTATTTTTAACGGATACATAGCAAATGAGAGCAAATACATTATCATTTTTATTAACACTGGTAAATCATTTGTAAAAATCTTTACCGAACATCAAGAAATTCATAAAATTGTTTTTAAAAATGGAAAAGTTCAACAGTTATATATTCGAGATGGCGGGTGCTGTTGTGAATATATTGGGATAAATAAAATTTATAGCATCGACTATAGTTCTGCCTTGCCGAAGATTAATCTAATGAGTCAAATGCAATTCATCAACAATAGTGTAGAGGAATATCCAAGCCATTACTTTGACAAGACTATAAAGTTTGAAGTTTTGAATGACCAATACAACATTAGATTTTCGCCTATTGTTGACGATATTACAGAGGTTGGATATTGCGGATGGGATGAAAATGGAAATTCTTTAGGCAAAATAAAATCAGGTTCAATCGGATATGCCTTAGCAGAAAAGGCTGATTCAACGGGTCGAATTTGGTGGTTTGTAGCCTTGCAACCAACAACTGAAATTTATAAATCAATATATTACGATGAAACAATTTTGCCGAACAGTTATAAGCTAGGTTGGATTAGTAGTAGATTTGTCAAGGAGATAATTGAATAATAACAGCCCTCAACTTGCGGCTTCCAGCGGACGGAAAGTGCAGTTGGCAAGATCGCAATGACGTGATAATTAATATCATGCATTTTATATCATTGGTAACGATAGTGAAGCAATCTGTCAATATTAACAAGATTGCTTCACCCTTCGGGTTCGCAATGGCGTTCATTTTCAACTTCTTGAGCAACATCTATTCCCAACCTATTTCAATCCAACTGCATCACCTCGCCCGTTAGAAGTTTTAATGCAGTTTCTGCGACCTTTGCATTATATGTAGCAACAATTAGCCGATTGGTCGCCGATATGTAACTACGCTGCACTTCGCGTAGTTCTACGGCCGATATTGCTCCCAGCTTATATCTTTCAATAGCTATATCCAAGTTTTCAAGAGCCAATTTTAAATTAGCGTTCTCAAAATCGACCAATTTTTTATTGACCTCATAAACACTATATGCTGTAGCTGCCTGTGCTTCAATCTCTTTTTGCATTTCTGCATACCGCAATGTCGCTGCTTCCCTTTCAAGTCTGGCATTTTGTATTTGTCGGTTAACTTCAAACCCATTAAAGAGCGGCATACTGGCCGTTAATCCATAACTAAAATTATTGGTTTTATTTTCCATGACCTGCCCTGATTCCGATGTATTTTTGGTCATGGTATAAGTCGAGGTAAATCTCACTTGCGGATAACGTGACCCCTGAACCGCTTTTAACGAAAATGATGCAGCATTGACTGCTATACGGGATAACACGATATCCGGGTTTTCCGCCAATGTTTTATCAAGAATTTCTCCAAACATTAATGAAGGATCAATATGGATGGTATCGGATGCATAAAAATCGGTTCTTATTTCCCTAGCCAATATTTTATTGAGCAATATTTTAGAGTCCCTCAACCTTTCCGTTTGTTGGATAAATGAAGCTGTATCAGAATTATAATCAACTTGGGCGGACAGATAATCAACTTTCGATACTTTTCCGGATTGAAACATATCATTTGCACTTTTCAACCGTTGCCTGGAAATTTGCAAAATACGTTTTGTCGCTTCAAGTTCTTGCTGTTGGCTAACAATGTCAAAATACGTGTTCATGATGGATGAAACCGTATGTTGTATGGTTGCCCGGACATTTTCTTCCCCCATTGCTTCAAGTTCTTTAAGACGGTTGTATTGCGCAAACATGGTCAACCCATCAAACAAGGTCCAATTCATTGCCAAATTACCGTTTAAATTGGTTGACTTCGCACCAGTTTTGTCCTGAATGCGGCCATCGATAAACTCCTGTCTGGTGTCGGCGACGCCCTTAGTCAACGTTCCATTTAGTGTCAATGACGGCAACATACCTGCATTACCAATGGTTGCATTGTTATTACTTACTTCTTCGCTGTTGCGTGCCAAAAGAATAGAATAATTATTCTCCAACCCTATGCCAATAGCATCTGAAAGCTCCAAGTCATCATTGTCTTGAGCATTTATAGGTGGAATTGATAAAAAGATCCCCAGAATAAAAGTTATCCCCAATTCCTTAAACGAGAGTAAAAATTTTACAATATACTGAAATTCAGAATGATTATTTTGCTTAAGCATATTTTCAATCTTTATGTTATAAATAATCATTTTCGTCGATTTTGATACGTTCTTTGCCGGTAATGAATGTGTACATCACAGGAACGACAAACAATGTAAGGATAGTTCCGAACAACATCCCTCCGACAACCGCAATACCCATAGATACTCGGCTTTCCGCACCCGCTCCAAAAGCCATAGCAATAGGCAAAAGACCGAACATAGTCGCCAAACTGGTCATCAAGATAGGGCGTAAACGTGATACGGCAGCATCTTTGACGGATTTGAATATCGAATTTCCGGCATCACGGCGTTGATTGGCAAATTCAACAATCAGGATTCCATTTTTAGTTACCAATCCTATCAACATGATGATACCTATTTCGCTAAAAATATTGATGGTTTGGTCGAAATACCACAAGGAGAAAAGCGTCCCCATAAGCGCCAGAGGTACGGAAAACATGATGATCAAAGGATCCCTGAAACTTTCGAATTGCGCTGCCAAAATCAAATAAACCAAGACCAATGCCAATACAAACGCAAAATAAATGCTATTCGAGCTTTCCATAAATTCACGGGCTTGCCCGGCCAAATCTGTCTTAAATGTTTCATCAAGCACGCGGTCTGATATGGCATCCATGGCAGTTATTCCATCTCCCAACGTATATCCGGGCGCGGTAGTCGCTGTTACTGTCGCCGAAACGTAACGATTAAACCGGTATAGAGAAGGAGTATTGCTCCTAATCGTATCCTTTACCAGATTGTCTAATTGAATCATATTTCCGGTATTGGAACGAACATATAATGAGGTAAGATTCGCCGGACGATTGCGGCTTGTCTTTTCTACTTCGCCGATTACCTGATATTGCTTCCCATTCATCGTAAAATAATCAATCCGTTGTTGGGCATACGCCAATTGCATGGTTTGTGCAATGGCATTGGTCGACACATTCAATAAACGGGCTTTTTCACGGTCGACTTCCACTACCAATTCCGGTTTATTAAATTTCAAATTAACATCAGAAAAAGCGAATGTAGGATCTGACCTCACTTCTTCCATAAATACGGGAAGAATTTCACGCAAATCTTCAAGCGTAGTTGCCTGAATCACGTACTGCACACCTTGTCCCGACCGTCTATCTCCAATAGTTGGGTCTTGTGTCACCAAAATACGCCCTTTAGTGAGGGTACGAGTATCCTGAGTTAATTTATCGGCAATATTTTGTTGGGTACGAGCACGCTGTGATGCTTCAATAAGAATAACACGTATAAATCCGCTCTCGTTTCTGACCATGGTCTGTACCGTTTTGGCTTCCGGTATAGAATCGCGTACCATATCCGCTATTTCGTCAATATATAACGCAACGCTTTCATAAGATGTTCCTTCGGGAACGGTTACGCGCAAAGTGATTAGGTTTCGGTCTTCCAACGGCGCTAACTCGGTCTTGAGATTGAGGAATAATACCACAATGGCAACAAAAGAACCAATAATGATGAGGAAAGCCATCCATCTTTTACGTATAAAAGCGCCCAACATATTGCTGTAACCTTGAATCATGCCATCAAAGAATTTTTCCGTCATTTGATAGAACCGGCTTTTATTTCCCGACTTGAGCATCTTGGAACTCATCATAGGCGATAAGCTCAGCGATACAAATGCTGATATAAGCACAGCTCCTGCAATAACAATCCCGAATTCGCGAAACAGCCTTCCTGTAGTCCCGCTAAGGAAAATAACCGGCAGAAACACGCAAACTAATACGATTGTGGTAGAGAGAATGGCAAAATAAATTTCTTTAGACCCTTTGAATGCTGCTTCAAGTGGGGACATGCCATTTTCAATTTTCACATAAATATTTTCCATCATCACAATGGCATCATCTACCACCAGCCCAATAGACAATACAATAGCCAGAAGGGTCAAGACATTGATGGAAAACCCAGCAATGTACATCACGAAAAACGATCCGATCAATGCAATGGGTATGGCAATAATCGGAATCAATGTGGTACGCCAGCTACGCAGGAATACAAAAATGATTAGCAGCACCAGGACAAAAGCAATGGCAATGGTTTCTTCCACCTCTGCAATAGATTGGCGCACGTAGTCAGTTGAATCCATAATGATCTGCACTGAGAGGTCTTCAGGCATATCTTGTTCTATCTCAGCCACACGCTCCTTGAAAAGATTCGATATTTCAACGCTGTTGGCGCCGGATTGCGGCAACACAGACAAAATAACGCACGGCTCACCGTTCATCTTGGTTATATTCTTCTCATTTTCGGCAGCAAATTCAGCATAAGCAACATCCTTTATCTTAATAGGTATGCCGTTTACTTCTTTTAAAATCAACTCTTCAAATTGTTGCGGAGCAGTGAGCAACCCCATAGTACGTATAGAGAGTGTCATGGCTGTTCCTTCGATACTTCCCGAAGGTAATTCTACGTTTTCTGTAGTGATGCGCGACCGTATGTCATCTTCTGTCAATTGATAGGCAGATAGCCTGGCAGGATCCATGATAACGCGGATCGCATAACGTTTTTCTCCCCATATTTGTATTTCACTAACGCCCGAAATGGTTTGCAAGCGCTCTTTAAACAATCGGTCAGCAATATCTGATAGATCAAGTGCATTGCGTTTGTTGCTTCTAATCCCCATCATGATGACCGGATTGGCGTCAGCATCGGCTTTGGATATGGTTGGAGGATCACAATCTTGTGGCAAACGACGCTGCACCCGCGACACACGGTCACGAACATCGTTAGCAGCCGCCTCGAGATCAACGCCCAATTCAAATTCGACCGTAATATTACTCCTACCGTCACTACTAACTGACGTCAAAGTACGGATACCGGAAATACCGTTGATAGATGCTTCAATCTGTTCGGTAATTTGGGATTCAATGATGGTAGCATTGGCGCCTGCATAGGTCGTAGATACCGTAATGATTGGAGGATCGACATTGGGAAATTCCCTGACAGGCAACGACGAAAAACCGATTACCCCGAAAATGACAATAACAATCGACATAACGATCGACAATACCGGCCTTTTGATACTTACTGATGATAAACTCATGCTTTGGTAAATATGGTATTTGACATTATGTATCTCTAATAAACCCTCGCAGGCACAACTGCCGAACGTGGTGTAATTTGCATAATACCGGTAGTGATTAACGAATCACCCGAGCTGATGCCCATGAGTATTTCCACTTTATCATTGGTTCTCATTCCTGTTTCAATGACCACAGTTTCTACCTTTCCATTTTTATAGAGATATGCTTTTTGTCCCACAGATTCGGAGACAATGGCTTCTGCCGGAATCATCACCCCTTTTTTTGTTTCCATTAATACATCAACTTTTACAAAAGCGCCGGGTATCAAAGCTCCATCTGCGTTAGGACTAAGCGCTTTCATCTGAATGGCACGAGTTGCAGGATTAATGGTTGGTTCTACAGCATATACCGACGCCTTACGTGATCCGACCATTCCGTCGATGCTAAATTCAATCTTGGTATTTTTCCCAACCCTTGATGAATATCGTTCTGGAACGGCAAATTGTATTTTTGCCGGATTATTGCTAACCAACGTAGCAATACCTGTACCGGGAGTCATATATTCACCGGGCGACACCAACCGGAACCCGATCACACCATCAAAAGGCGCTCGTATTTCCGTTTTTGAAATTTGCGATTCCAACAAGGCTACGTCAGCCTGAGCAGACTCCAATCCTGCCACAGCATTGTTGTATTCTTGCAAACTAGCCGCCTCTTTTGCAAGTAATTGTTTTTGCCGGCTTTCAACATCCTGTGCCAATGCAAGGTTTGCTTCTGCTTTGGTCAATTGCGCCTGTAAATCGTCATCATATACCTTAACCAGCAGAGTCCCTTTAACCACTCTCATCCCTTCTTCAAAAAGAATGTCTGTGATTTTTCCCGATAATTCACTCTTGAGTAATACAGCTTCGTTTGCTTCCACTGTTCCGGTAACTGAAAGGGTTTCGATAAAAGCCTCCGATTGAACCACATACATATCTAATTGCAAAGCTTCCCGTGCTGACCCTCCACTTGTTTGAGCGGCTTGGTCCGGCTTCGACCATACTGCCTTGTATACAATAGCACCTATAAATAACAAGACAAGAATTCCGTAAATAACGTGTTTGATTTTCATTGATTATCAATATTAAGGGTGATAAATGATATATCAATTATCTGATATCCATAGAGAACGGTTTATCCAACAAACAGTTCTTACTTCAACACTACAATGTTACACATTATATCGGATATAAAAATCTTAATAATTGTTAAATAATTGCAAATAAGGATATTGAAACAAGTATTATTGTTTAGTATTTTAAATAAAAAACGATCACATTCTAATATAGTGCAAACCAAAAGCCATATTCCATATTTATCTTTAACATAAGTAATAATAGTCAAAATCCGAAACCTAAGATCCCAAATCTAATGCCTTAAGTCTGGTAATTTTTCTGCATCATTTATAAACGAACAGATTTTGTCCATCAACCCGGTCATACAATCTATTCATTAAAGGATATATGAGAAATGCTGAAACAAACCCTCCAATTACATCTACCACATAATGGGCTTTGATGTATACTGTGGAAAAAACCAATATGATAAACAATGGCAATACATACCGGAATAAATTCCGGCAATATTGATAACAAAATAGAAGCACAATCAATGTAATACCCACATGCGAACTAGGAAATGCCCCGGTAGGTTTTTCTCCGGTATCCTGAACGAAACGCATGATTTTACAAAATATGTATCCATCTGGAACTTCGGTCAATGGCTTGGAAAAATAAAATTGTGGGCCAACGACCGGAATAATGGCAAAAATGATGTAATACACAAAAAAAGAACAAACGAATAAAAAGACAGCCCTTTCGGCAATTATTTTTTGTTTGCAATAACACCAAAGCGCCGTTCCAAAGAAAATGAAGTAATATGAGAAGTATCCAAAATACATGAGTTCGCTAAACCACGCATAAGGCAAGTGTTCGCTAAAGGTCAGGCTCGGCTGGCTTCCGAATAGCCATTGATCTGCAATAACAAAATAGCGATCCAAATTATTGAAAATAAAACTATTGAAGTAATATGTTTCCGGATACCAATAGCTCAAAAGAGCAAATGGAAGAAAATAACGGACACACATGACGATTGCAGATTGTTTGATTGTGTAAATCCAAGATAATAGCAATATCAAGCCTAATGCGGTGAACCGTACCCCAAAATGAATCCATGGATTTCCCAGCGATTTTGCAAAAATTGCCAGGTAGATACCCGTCAATAAGATGTAAACAATTACGCCTTTTTCAACAGCTAAAAGCTTTATGCGGGACAACATGTGGTTTGGGTCGTTGTTGATTGGATATTGACAAAAACCTCCAAAAATAATCATTTAATGCCAGAGTCCCATTATGGCCTATCCAAATAAAAATAAGCGGTAGATGAAACATCATCTTGCCTGTAGAAATTGACCCATCCTTGTGGAAATGCCGGATCATCCATGCGTAAAGGAGGTTCTGCCTCCAACAATTTCACAAAGCGTTTTTCGCTTGTCATATCCACAGAGATGGGAATTAACGGAACATTCGCCTGGTATAATCCCAACACTTGCTCGTATGAGCCCCCTCCTATTTGCTGCATAGTGACCCTACAACTTTTCCCAAATAAAACCGGATCAGGAACATGAAACCGGTAAAAGCTCCACATTCGATTCTTACTGCTGGCAACCAGACATCCCTGATATTGATTATAATAAGCGCCTTGTCCCCAAGCTGTACCGATATAATCTTCGGTTCCTGTTCCGCAAAGCGTAGGAAATTCAGTATCTCCATCCAGATAAAATTTCATTTCACCTTCTCCCCACCATGTATTTTGATAAATGCTATCTGCTTTTATACCAAAACTAACGCCAAGAAAACGGCCTTCGCCTTTTGTTTCCGGCAATACGGTATAATCCTTTCCCAATTTCGTAGGGTTTTCCCTATTCCAATAACAATGGAAATACAACATATCCTTATCCCACTTTTTCAGTCGGGTAAGGTTGACGTCATAAAAAATATGCGCTAAATCTTTTCCTGAAGTATTGACCAGCACAATCCGAGCTGCTGTCCGGAAAGGCATAGGAATCGTTGAATTCATGGATCTCCCTTCTGGGTTTGAAAAGAAATAATTCTCAAAAGTCGTCATAACTGATAACCCGTTGCAAAAGAAATCGCCAAGAGGAGCCGATACTGCCGGAATTGGCGAATTATCCCAATACATTTTGATACGGAGCGCACGTAACATTTCAGGACTTCGCTCACTTACCGTCATCCATATCCGGTTGATGATGCCGGCCCCTTCTATATATAATAACACACAACTATCTCCAGCGGCTATCCGGTCAAATGCATGGCCTTTTGCCCCTTTGTTTTCACGAGCAGCGATACCCTTCTCTCCGGTAGGATTTTCAAAACTCACCCACGCAGATTGCCCTTGTTGCTTTTTATAAATTTCCTGTTGTGAGTTATTGGTACAAGCTATTATTGCAAGAAGCATCGTAAACGCAAAATATTTTTTCATTTTTTAGATTATTAGGAGTTAACGATTTGACTTTATAAAATATGTCCAAATTTAACGTAATTCAACATAAAATCGGGCAAAATTGAAAACAATCTGAAAAAAATGCCGCATAAAACCCATTAAAATCTAATGAATTGCCAAAAAATCAAATTCAAACGTCATTGCGAGCGATAGCGAAGCAATCCAACTTATTTAGAAGATTGCTTCGTCGTTCCTCCTCGCAATGACGAGATGAAAAATAAAATCCTGATTGACAGTGCCATCAATCAGGATTTTTAATACCTCTTAACTAAACTCTGGGGATTACTTCTTAGGCTGTATTTCTTTCAAAATATCCTCAACCGGAATTGTTGCTCCTCCTTCATTAAAAATTCCCCAAATATATTGACCTTTCCAAATACACTCTAAATCACCATTGTAGCGATCCTTAATGGTCAAACGGCCTTCTTTTATATCCGTTGTTTGCTTGGTAAACTGATAGTAACTCGTCAGCATTTTTTGTGCTTCCTCTTTTGAGCCGGCATCAATGATAAATATTTGATACCTTTTACCAGACGCACTGTAATCTGCAAGATATACTTTATTCAAAAACTCGTGTCCCAAGAAACTTTTAGCAATATACAAATCGGTATTCTCTATTTTGTTCTGTTTTGGAAGGGAGTTCAGCATAGACGGCGCCGTGGCTTTTGGGTTAATATTCTTGGCCAATTGCTCGGCTATAGTTTTGACCGTTTTTGCCACATCATCAGATGTACCCGGACTTTCCATTTTCACATAGAGGCAATCTACATAAAAATTCAGCATGCTTTCTTCTTGATAGCCCTGTCCGCCAATTCTCAAAAAATTCGTTTGTGTTGGACGTTCAGCCGCATAAACGCCAAAAGCATCAACAGGAGTATCGTGCCTATATACTTGTATTGTGATGTATTCCGTGTTTGCGACATTATTGTATACAAATGAAGTCATTTCCTGAAAGTTATAAAGGAAAAATCCTTCGGCAGCTCCATTGATACGTTGAAATAAATTTCGAGAGCTAAATACCTCCATTTCCGGATCTAAATTCCATCCGGCCACTTTGGGTAATTTTGCCTTAATTTCCTCCGGTGTTTGTGCATAAACAAAGGATACAGCAAAAAGCATTAATGAGAAACAAACTGATTTTATTTTCATCGATTTATTCATAAATTTTTATCAAAAATATCAAACTTCCGACAAACTCTTCATCTACCGGAAGTTTATGTCTGTTTTTTACTTCAATCAAATACAATTTATACAAGGAAATCATCCGGAACATATTTCAAACGATGAATATCCTTGATTTTCGCAACAATTTGGAATCCGTTGGTACATTTCACCTTACATTCAGAGCAATCACCACACGGATTGTCCGACAATTGCAATTCAGAAATCACACTCTTGGCCAATTGCGACTGCCTATAGCCATAGTTATACATATATGCCCGCATCATTTCCGGAATAGGCAAATGTTTGCTACATTGTCCTTCACAAATCCGGCAACCTTGGCAATACAACAAGGGTTGATCAGCCGACGCCGTAATGAATTTCTTTTCTTCGTCGGTCATTTGAATATTGGCTGCCGCAGCCAAGCATTCATCTAATTGGTCAAAAGACACAAATCCGGGAATGATCGTGTGAATATTCGGATTTTGCCACGCCCACTTTAAGCCAGCCTTTGGGTTAATCTTTTGATTTGGCCCCCGGTCGCTAAAATAGCCAGCAACTGCTTTCATTGCTACAATTCCAAGTCCTGCCTTAACAGCGCGGTCAATAGCAGCATCAAGCTCTGCCAGAGCTTTGATATTGAAATGATAGGTTGTCAGGATTACATCGTAAGCGCCATTTTTAATCGCAGCGTCAATCACCTCAGGTTCATTGCTATGGGTAGAGATTCCAAGATACTTGACCTTTCCTTCTTTTTTTAAGGCAAGCATTGTATCTACAATCGGTTTGAGGGTTGCTGCTTCTGCGCTGGTCACATCATGATAATAAAGAATATCCACATAATCCATTTTTAGGCGGGACATACTCGTTTCAAAGGATTCGCGAAACTTCTGTGCCACATCATCACCTTGCGGCCTTTTCACCTTTGTTGCTATGATATATGAATCGCGGGGTTTATCGGCAAAAAAGGTACCCAACATGGTTTCGTTTCTTCCGTTTTGATATCCATTGGCTGTATCGAAATGCACAATCCCCGATTCATAAGCGTTTTTCACAACAGCCGGATTATTGGCGTTCATCACGCCCATGCTCAAGATAGGTACTTTATAGCCCGTCCTTCCAAGTGTCCGCACTGGCATTGTTGTTTTCTGCAACTCCTTTCCATAAATACTCGATGGTGCCATAGCAAACGCCGCACCAGCAGTAGCAGATAACTTCAAAAAATTACGTCTATTGGTACTCATGTTTATATGATTTTATTGGTTTAAACTAAAAATTCAGGTGGAATATTCTGTAAGCGGGTGATATCCTTGATCTTTTTCGCTACTTGGAACCCATTGGTACATTTTACAGAGCAAGATGCACATTCACCACAAGGATTCTCCGATAAATTCAATTCCGAAATCACCTCTTTAGCCAATTTTGCGCTTCTGTAACCGTAATTGTACATATATGCCCGCATCATTTCCGGAATAGGCAGATGTTTGCTACACTGTCCTTCACAAATCCGGCAACCTTGGCAATACAATAAAGGTTGGTTGGCCGCCACAGAGATAAATTTCTTTTCTTCTGCCGTCATTTCCAGATTATTGACTGTGGCAACGCATTCTTCCAACTGATCAAAAGTTGTAAATCCGGGAATGGCTGTATGGATATTCGGATTTTGCCACGCCCATTTCAAAGCTGCTTTTACATTGATTTCTTGATCTTCGTTTCTACCTCCAGCCATTGTCTTCATGGCAACAATACCCAATCCGGCCTTAGCAGCACGTTCGATGGCCGGATTCAGCTGATCCAAATGTTTTTGGCCAAAATTGTATGAAGTGAGCACCACATCAAAATTTCCATTATCAACACAAGCATTGATCACTTCAGGCTCGTTGCTGTGTGTAGATACACCTAAAAATTTCACTTTGCCTTCTTTCTTAATCGCCAACAATACATCCATAATGGCTTTGTTGTTCACTTCTGCAGCGCTACTAAGTCCATGGCAGTATAGGATATCTACATAAGACAATTTAAGCCGCGACATACTCGTATCAAACGATTTACGCAATTGCTGCCCGGCATCACTTCCCGATGGAACCCTTACTTTAGTGGCAAGATAAAATGAATTACGCGGTTTGTCCGCAAAAAAGTTGCCCAACATCTCTTCATTTCTACCATTTTGATAGCCATTGGCCGTATCGAAAAAAACAATGCCTGAATTGTATGCTGCCCTGACAACTGCTACATTATCAGCACGCATCACGCCCATGCTTAAAATAGGTAATTTATATCCTGTACGCCCAAGCGTCCTCATGGGCATTGAGCTTTGTGCAATTTCTTTTCCTTGAACGCTACTTACCGGAGCAATTGCCAATGCAGCGCCGGCTGTAGCCGATAGTTTTATAAAATTACGACGGTTTACTTGACTCATGATTCTCAATTATTATGTGAAATATTAAAAAACTCATTAATTAACCAAACGAAATACCTGACAATAATACAAAAAAAGAAAAATTGATCGTTTTTCTTTTAACAAACATTAACTTAGTTGGGATTTATATAGATTAAGTCTAAATAAACATTTGATAAGACTCCTGCATTTGAACAACACCTTTATTTACCTTGTTTATATAGAAAACAATAAAAACATGAAAAAGATAATTTTATATCCGATATTGACCTTTATGGCAATATTCTTTTCCTCTTGTGGCAATAGCGACAAGATTGCAGTAAAAGAAACAGGTGAAAAGTTTATAGAAGCAATCCTTGCAAACGACATGGCTACAGCCAGATCTTTAGTTACCCCCGAAACCTATGCAAAATGGGGTAATACAGCTAACTTTTTCGAAACAATGCTTACGCCGGAATTAAGAGCAAACTTGCAAGCTGTAAAATCACGGGTAAGCGATGTGGTTGTTGATGGAGATGAGGCACAGGCCACACTGGTGGTTGGCATTCCTTCAGAACCTATCGGAACGGAAATAACCGACTTGCATTTTATAAAAAGGGGTAAAGTCTGGCTAATCAACGAACCTGGTATTCTTGTAAAAGAAGTAATTCACGAAGATGTCATTATACTAGATACTGAAAAATAGTAATATCAGCACATCAAGATTGCAAATGAAAAAAGGAATAGGTTCGTTGGAAACCATAGAAAATAAAAAACCGGCACTTGCGGCCGGTTTTTTATAAATCGTCAAAACGATTGTCTACCAATTCAAAATTTTCTTAAAATCATAATCGGCAGGATTTTGCAAATATTTCTTTGCCTTTTCGTAATCGTCTGCACTGATATAGTGCAATGAGTTATTGATAACCGATTGTACACGTTGGCTATTGATATCGACCAAGCGTGGCGGTATTTTCCCTGTTTTGGAATCTTGAAGATCTTTCAGATACAAAGGTGATACATCGCCGTTGGCATCCACATACACCATACATCCGGTAATATTTTCCTTGAAAAGCTTATAAACGCCAAAGCCCATTAAAGAGCAATATACAAGATCAAATGCAATCGGCGTGTTGCAACGAACGTCATAACCAATCTCAACCGGACGTGTTTTCACTTTAACTCCCAATTCGGTCAATCTTTTATCCACCAATTGGCTAAAAATAGCAGCTTTCGATATTTTGCCTAATTCCGGATGTCCGTGATCATCATAAGTAAAATTGATTCCTGAATTCTTGATTTCTTCATCGCTCAAGGCGTGGAACACACCTTCTGAAACCATGACGCAACCATAATCAAGACCTAAAACTTTACGTTTGATGATGGAAGAAACCAATAATTTGATAATCTTATCAATAGTAATTTCTGTTTTATTGAACATCTCAGGTATCACAATCATCGGATAATGGCAAGCAGCGCCGATACCAAATGCCAAGTGTCCGGCAGAACGCCCCATAGCCGCTACAACAAACCAATTTTCGCTGGTACGTGCGTCTTCGTAAATCGTGGTTGCTGTAATGGTTCCCTGAGCCTTAGCTGATTGATATCCAAATGTAGGAGATGAATTAGGCAAAGGCAAATCATTATCAATCGTATTGGGAACATGAATATTGGCAATGGGATAATTTTTCTCTGCCAAAAATTTAGCAATGCGATTAGCTGTAGAAGCCGTATCATCACCGCCTACTGTCACCAACAACTTAACGTTGTTATCTGTAAATAACTTCAGATTGAAATCATTTTCAAAGTTTTTATCAGTAGGTTTAAAACGGCTCATCACAACAGCAGAACCGCCACGGTTGAAAATATTATCGGCATATGCAAAATCGATATCCACCGTACGCGGATTCGGATTGAACAATCCACTATATCCGCCGTGCAATCCGATTACACGGTATCCGTTTCTTAAAAAAACTTTGGCAACACTACCCACAACTGTATTCATTCCCGGAGCTGGTCCGCCACCGGTCAATATGGCAATGGATTCTTTCATGATTGATGTTTTGAATTTATGAATTATTCAGATTTTGATTGATTTTCTTCCTCATTAGCAGCTTCTTCTTTTGGAGCTTCAAAGTCATTGATTCCCACTTCTTGTAGCATGTTATACCACATGATCACTTTTTTGATGTCGGATAAATATACCCTTTCTTTATCGTAGTTGGGAGCAACTTCCCCAAAATACTCTTTCAACTTTTGATCGGGCGACTTATGGGAAAGGGCTTGCCCTCCGTTCTCACGAGTTTGGATGCTTTTCAATATTTCCCGCAAAGGAATTTCATCATTCTCGCCATAAATAGAAATATCCTCCAACATGCTTATTTTAGCTGTCGATGGAATGTTTGCCCTCTTTTGATCAATAAGGCTTTCAACGATTATGCTATTCCGGCTTTGGGAAATGTATTTAAATATCCCACTTTGACCGGAAATAACCAAAGTATCTTTTAATGTCATGATGTGCTAAAAATTTTGAAGCCGTAAAGGTACATCTTTTACAAAAAAATACATTCTTTGTTTCAACATATTTTGAATTGCATATGAAACCATAAAAAAGAATCGATCAACCATTTTAGAAGCGGTCATATCAATATTCCTTAATGGGTTGATACAAACTATCCCTCTCTGTGGGTATATATCCGGCAGAACGAATCATAGCAATCATCTCATCGGTTGTCATAGACGGCTTTTGGTCTTCTGCTCCGGCCATAGAATATATCTTGGTCGTATCATCAATTGTTCCATCCACATCATCCGCGCCAAAAGACAAAGCTACTTTTGCCTGATCTTTCCCAATCATCGGCCAATATGCCTTAATGTGCGGAATATTGTCCAGAAAAATCCGTGATACAGCGTAATTTTTCAAATCCTCAATCAATGTCACCTCTCCCACATGGGACATAGGGTTGTTCTCTTTGCGAAATTTCAAAGGGATAAACGCATTGAAGCCATGCGTTTGGTCTTGCAACTCCCTTAAACGCATCAAATGGTCAATGCGGTGTTCATATTGCTCAACATGTCCATACAACATGGTTGCATTGGACAAAACGCCTTCTTGATGGGCTGTGCGATGCAATTCGATCCATCGTTGCGAAGAAGTTTTCTCCGGACATATTTGTTTCCGAATCGATTCGTCAAAAATTTCCGCACCGCCACCCGGAATGGATTGCAATCCGGCTTCTTTTAATATGCGAAACCCTTCTTGATCAGTCACTCTAGCCTTTTCAAACATATAATCAAGCTCCACTGCACTAAATGCTTTAATA
>JAVBPN010000147.1:0-43733 GCA_031549585.1 Bacteroidales bacterium | reverse complement strand
ATGGTTGCCCTCCATCGTCCGAGGAAGAACAGCACAACGATGATTACAAAAATCATAGCCAATGCAACCGTTTCGGTCAAACTGTTGATACTGTCCGTGATGAATTCCGATGTATCCAAAACCATTTGCAGTTGAACATCTGCAGGCAGGTCTTTTTGCAAGGCCGGTAAAGCAGCATTCACTTTTGCGGCTATATCTACCGTATTGGCTCCCGATTGTTTCTGGACGATGATGGTTGCCGAACGTATACCATTGGTATAGCTCTCCTGGGTGCGCTCCTCCAACGTATCTTTAACAGCGGCTATATCGGACATGTATATATTTCTTCCGTTAAACGAGCCTACCACTAACCTTTTCAGTTCGTCGCTGACTTTGAATTCGCCATCGACACGCAATGAATAGGTATTGGAACCGATATCGAAGTTACCGGCTGGCATAATGAGGTTTTCAGCTGCAATAACATTTCCAAGTTGTTCTACCGTAAGATTATACGCATCCAATTTTTGCGGGTCTACGTCTACGTGAACTTCACGTTTGGGTGCACCGGCAATAGCCACTGTTCCTACACCGTTGATACGGTTGAGCGGATTGGCTACCCGGTCGTCAAGCAATTTGTATAATGCGTCTGTACTTTCTTCGGCAGTGGCTGACATGATCACTACCGGGATCATGTCGGTACTGAATTTGAAAATAATGGGATTTTCGACATCGTCGGGTAGTGCTTGTTTCACCATATCCAACTTGTCGCGCACATCATTTGTTGCCACATCAATATTCGTTCCCCATGTAAATTCGAGGATTACAATGGACATGTTATCACGCGAGGTGGACGTAATGGTTTTCAAGTCGCTCACCGTATTCAATCCATCTTCCAGGACACGGGTCACGTTGGTTTCAATATCTTCGGCACTTGCACCTGCATACGTGGTAAATACCATAATAGTATTTGTCTCTATATCGGGATACAAGTCTATCGAAGTCCTACTCAGAGAGAAAAGTCCGAATATGATAATCCCTATAAATATGAGAATAGTGGTTACAGGGTTTTTGACGGAAGCTTCGTATATTTTCATTTTACTTATATTATGATTGGTTAACGTTCAACGAACGTCCAAAATGATTTGATAAAATCATACTATTATTCGAATCTTTATTCCTGAACAGTAACTTTTGTACCATCCATTAATCTTGTTTGTCCGGCTACAACCACCGATGCACCATTCGAAACTCCCGAAAGCAACTCGTAAGTATCCTTGTCACGACGTCCCAGTTCTACTTTCTTCTGGTATGCTACGCCATTTTCTACCACAAATACAAACTTATTGTTGGTTCCCATTTGCTTGATCACAGCCATATCAGGCACTACCACACGATTCATGGTTCCAAAGTTTAATTCTACACGGGCAAACATACCCGGACGTATCATCATATCACTGTTGGGTATGCTGATTTCGGCCACAAAGGTGCGTGTTCCCTGTTCGATGATGGGATGGATCAAAGATATTTTTCCTTCGAATACCTTGCCGGGGAATACATCCAGCCTGATTCTTACTACCATTCCCAGCTTAACTTGCGGAAAATAGGTTTCGGAAATATTTACCAATATTTTCACTGGTGAAATTTGCATCACGTTTAATATCGCAGGCGCACCGGGATAGATGTTCTTCGGGTCGAAATTGCGTGCGGTTACTACACCATCGATGGGCGAAAGCAACGTCGTGTTTTCCTCGAGGTTTCGCAATGCTTCACGCGTTACTTCCACCTGCGTGGTCAACTGGTCGAGTTGCTGCTGGGTAGCACTACCCGATTTATAAAGCTCTTCGACACGTCCCAGTTCCTTTTCGTAGTTCTGCAACTGCAACTTGGTTTGCAACAAATTGGTACGGTCCATCTGCACTAGGGTTTGCCCTTTACGGACGCGATCGCCCACTTCAACCAGGATATCGTCAATACGGCCGGGTACAGTGGTCGCAATATCGTTGCTTTTGTTCGCCTGAACGGTTCCTGTCAACTCAATCAATTGTTCAACAGGTTGTTCAATCACCTTCTGCACTTTTACCGCGACAATGGAATCTTGCGAAGTCACTTGTTCTGTGCCACCGCCACCACAGGCATATAAGAGAACTGCCATGGGGATAATGAGTATACTGCGAAGTGTTTTCATTTTATTATTTTTCATTTTAAAATTTTGATTTTCTATTGATTAAAAGTGCAACATCTATAAGGTATTCAATAATTTTTCGAGATTGGTTTGCGCTGTTACTACCTCCATAATGGCTGATATATAATTGGTTTGCGCTTGCAAAAGGCTGGTATTGGCCGTAGTAACATCGAGGCTTGAAGCCACTCCTTGTTGATATTTGCGGGTGATGCTTTCGAGCACGCGTTGCGATACTTCAAGCGCTTGACGCTGCAAAATGTATGATTCAACAGCATTGTTCAAGTTGAAACGCAATTGCTTTTCCTGCATTAACAATTGATCTGTCAGAAGGGAACGGTTATTTTGCGCTGTTTCCAACCTGATTTTTGCCTGTTGCGTTCTCACATAACGCTGGCCAGATGCAAAGATTGGAATGGAAGCCTGCATCATAATAACATTAGCTGGCGTCATATCAAAAGATGACTTTTTCAGTTTATATGTATAATTATAGACTGCTACAATGGAAGGGAGGCTTGCTGCTTGTTCCAAATTAATCTGACGTTTGGCAAGTTCGACTTGTTGATCTAATAACTGTACATTATAGTTGGCATCCAGATCAAAATCCGTAGCCAAAGCCTTTTGCGCTTCATCTTCGCTCATCAAGTTGTCCAACCCTTCAGTCAATACAATACCTGTACTCATATCAAGGCCTAAATGGAATCGTAAAAGATTATACGCTAACTCTATATGTCTTTCTACCGTCTTGATGCCATTTTGTATGGATGCCACTTGTACGGCTAATTGATCGGCATCGGTTTGCTCGGCAACGCCCACCCGAACCATATCAGCCGTGCTCTTGGCAAGGACTTCCATATTTCGAAGGTTTTGGTCTAAAATCTTTTTGTTTTCTAAAGCCACCAACACGCTCAGATAAGCTGTTTGCGTTTGTTCACGTATATCTAATTCGCTTTGCAATCTTGCCGTTTCTGTCATTTGTTCGCCAATCTTCGCCATTCTGATGCCAACCCAATAACTTCCATTAAAAAGTAATTGGGTAACAGATGTTTGGAATGTACTGGTTGATTCCAAAGGGATTGATTGTCCAAATAATGACATCTTAAAACCCATCATGTTTTGATAGTCAAGTGTTGCATTTACCTGCGGCAACCCAGACGATATGGCTTCCCACACCATTTTTTGCGCTTCGGATACTGATAATCCTGCATTCCAAATGGTCTTGTTATATTGCAGAGCGTAGTCTTGGGCTTCTCTCAGCGTAAAACGCATTGTATCCTGCTGTTGTTGAGAATTTTGCGCTTGTCCGGGCATCGACATAACGAACAGTATGATGCACCAAATCAATTGTCTAAACTGTATATTCATTGGTAAAAAATTATTTACTGATTAATGATGAAAATAAAATCCAAAAAAGAAAGCCTTGCTTTACGAAATAAAACCCAGGGGTTTGTCACCAAATTCCATGTAAAGGGTATTTTTGAATTGTACAATCATTTTATTATTTGTATATTCTTATTTATTGATAAAATCATCTTTTGACGTCAAGTGATCAAGGATTTCAATTCCTTGAAGAGTACACAATCCTCGCATAAAGCTAATCACCATATTTTCGAACACTTCGGTGGCGGAAAATTTATCCAGTTCTTGTTCTCTCGAAGCAATACCTTCTGCTTGCCTTGCAAACACGTGTGCTATGATTTCAGGATTCAAATCCTCACGAAAAACTCCTTCTCTCATTCCCCGTAATACTAAACCAATCATCTCTTTTTGACCATCGGCTTGGCGACATAGCAAAAGGTCCTTATATATCATAGGATAATACTTACGCACATCATTTATGACAATGTACTGCTGTTGTTGCGCTTGTTCCGAACCTTTTTTTAGCAAAGTGACCACAGCTTCGATGATGTTATTCGATTCATCAAGTACTTTTTCGGCAAAAGCCCTGTTTTTTTTGTAAAAATCGTCAATACATGCTGCCAATAAGGCTTCTTTATCTCTAAAATGTTCATAAATAGTCCGCTTTGACATACCCATATGCTTAGCAATATCATCCATCGTGGTACTTTTGATACCCGATTTAATAAATAATGCCGATGATTCTTCAATAATCCGTTGCTTGACCATTTTATGATTAAAAATTCGCGGCAAAGGTAATATGAAAACGCAAAAAACAAAAAAAGTTTTCTTGTTTTTTAAAATGTTTTTGCTTTTTTAATCGAGAACGAGATTCATCAAAACGTAGCAAAGCTATCGCCTGAATTTGTAATCAATAATATTAATTCTTCAAAAAAAGGATTACATCCGGTAAACGCCCGATTTTTCCCGATAAACGAAAAACCCCATTCTCTCTACTATTTGTTATCTCGGACTTCAGGCAACCAAAACACAAAAGAAGTACCCTTGCCTGATTTTGTTTTGAAAGTGATAGTTCCACCTGAGTTTTCAATAATATTGCGGACGATGGCCAAACCCAATCCCATGCCGCTTGATTTAGTTGTAAAATTCGGCCTGAATATTTTCTTCTGCATGTCTTCAGGAATACCCAAGCCATTATCCTTAACCCGTATCCATATTTTCCTATTGCGCTTTAAAACGTCCACATGTATCTCTGTTTTCCGTTCTTTAGGAATGGCTTGTAAGGCGTTTTTAAATAAATTGATAAATACACGTGAAATTTGTTCCTTGTCAGCATAAACTTCTGCGTGTTCCAATCCATGGAAATCCACATAAAATGCTCTTTTGTTCTCGCCAACAGCAAACAAAGGCACCACATTGTTGATTTTGGTAATGATATCGATTTTCTGATTTTGTGGAGTCGGCATCTTGGCAAAATTTGAAAACTCTGTAGCAATCGATGACAGATTGTCTATTTGATCAACCAACGATTGCGAAATTTTCTCCATGTATTCGTCAAAACGTTCCGATTGATTATCCCATGCCCGTTTTAGGTGCTGTACGCTAAGTTTCATAGGCGTCAACGGATTATTGATCTCATGGGCAATTTGCTTGGCCATTTCGCGCCAAGCAGACTCACGTTCGGAACGCGCCAAACGATTGGCGCTCCATGCCAATTCTTCAATAGCCCGGTTATACTCTCGAACCAATTGTCCAATTTCGTCATTGCTATCGTATCTAATTGGTTCGTTCGGTTCCCCCAATTGGATATTCCGGAATTTGTCCTGCAATAGATTTAACGGATGGGTGATTTGATTGCTCACAACCACCGAAATAATAATGGCTAATACGGTGATGAACAGGTAGAAATTCATAATAGCCACAATCACATTCGATATTTCTTCCGTCAAGCTGTCTTGTTGCGTAAAATAAGGCAAATTCAGAAATGCAGTAACGCGGTTGTCAATATTAACAAAAGGCTCAAAAGCAGACATATAACTCAACTTTCCAATACTTTCCCGTTCAATAACAGATGCTTTTCGGTCGAATTCCAACTGGATGAAAGCTTCGGGATTAATTTGACGGCCGACTAACCCTTTCTCGAATACTTCCGGCCTTGATGTTGCAATAAGTTGTCCATCCACATCATACAGATTGATGTCTATAAAAAATCGTTCCGACAAGCTGATTAACCAATCTGTGATAACTCCATTTTCGCCGGATTCCAGCATACGATTGATCCCTCCTTCAACCGCAATGATATCTTGCAATTCGGCATGGATCGACTTCATTTTTTCCGTAATAATATCCTGATGTTTATTCAGGTATTGCCGATTGATATAATATACCGTTCCGATTCCAATGATTGCAAATGATACCAATAACATGGCAATCATTGTATATTGTATCTTATTTTTAAAATTCCACTGAATCACTCTTTTTTTAGCGGGCAGGTAAAAGAACAATAAGCAAAACGATACGACTACAAAGTAGAAGAAAAAGATATACGAAAAATTAATCAACCGGTCGTACCATTTCATTGAATGAGAGCTCAAAACAACAATGTTGTTTTGATCCGGCCGGTAAACTAAATGCTCTAACCCATCGGCATATACGACATGGTAATCGCTTTTGTTTGTCTGAAATATATCTCCGGCCAAATTGTATTGATATGTTCCAAACTGAGATATCCTCCTATTGTTGTTATACTTAGCATGCGAATAGTCTTTTAAATTCATCCCAATACTAATATTGCGGCTATCAAGCAATAAACCGGGATATCCCAATCCGACATCTTCTGAAAGCGGGTTTACCCACAATTCAATAAAAATATATACCGGCTCTTTACCAGCTCTTTCTTTAAGAAACCAACCAAGATACGAAGCCAATCCGTTACCTAACCTGTCGATATACCAGAATTCCGAACGGGCAAGCTTAGAACCTTTCTCAGTAATCATTCTGTTAAAATAGGAAATACAACTAGGCATTTCCTGCCTTTGTTGGCCGACAACCATCAGCTGGCTGGTATCGCTACAAACCACACATTGAAAATCATAACGACTCCAAGCTGAGGTATTAAAAAAGTTCCGAACTAAATATTCGAGTACTTCTTGATCTTGAGTTTTATCATAGGCAATATCTGTAAGCTCATTATCCGAAATGATTTTTTCGGAAATCTCTCTAAGCAGAAATTCAGTAACCGGATCATGCTGCGTGGCCAAATTGGTAACAATTACCTTTTTTTCATTTTCATATTTGATTGTGCTGTAACGATTGATCACAACAGTGACATAGGCTGCCAGAACGAAAACAATCATCGCGTAATGGGAATATTTAATTTTCCCCGACTTATTCAAATGAACAGTAGCTAAAATGTACACAACCAAGCTTAAGATGAAAATTGCAGACAAGCTAATCGACATGCCAAACAAGCTCCAACCAATGATCACTATGGAAAGGGTAATGACATAAAAAATGGCAAATTGCCTAAAATTCAATTCGTGCTTGCACAACAATAAAGCCTTGTTCAATAGCAAACAAAACGCAAGCATGATCATAATAATAATGCTGTGTCCTAGAATACTATATCCACTGAATGACAATGACCTACTGGGCATTTCAAATAAGTCGTGTGAATTGATTACCAACGCTTTCAATAAAACATGAATGCCAAAAAAGCCAAGAATTGTAGCTGCTAATAAGACACCTATATTGGCAAAATATTTCCACCGTTGTTCATAGTAGATGGGAAATCTCAAGTTTCGGCACAATTCAAATATAAAAAAACTGATAAAAAGAATCCACAACGCTAAATCTCCTAACGAAGAAAACCATTGCGATGCAAAATGGCGAGCGTCAAAAAATGGCAGTTGATAAAATACACCCGGAAAATGCCAATATTGCATTAAGGCACGAACTCCAATCAGCACAATTGCCAAAACAGGGAGGTAAATATTTTTATGTAGAGGGCTTTTTACCTTTTGGAAAACATTGTCTATCAATACAAAGAACACCAATATAACCAGGAAGTAAGCAATAGCCGGAAGATAGATTTGATATAGATAGAAACATGTGCTATCAAAAATCAATGAAAAAACAAATTGCTGATTGTGATCGGTAATCGGAAAACTCCCCTCCATGGGTCCCGGATATATCTTAACATTGGCAGGCAAATTGAAAGCTTTTTGAAACGCCGGTTGGAGGTATTGATTTTCATAAATGTATACCTGCTTGATTAGCAATAAGCCAACTATTTCGCATTTGTCTTGATGGATCACAAAAGAAATATACCTGCCGTTATTCAGGTGGACGTATCTGTTGCTTAGGTTGGATTTTGAAAAACGAGGAGCTACCGGAACATCTTTTGTCGACCAATAAGTTAAACTATCGTTTTGATATACAAACAGGAACATTCCCTGTTTATTCATTTTTTGCTCGAATTTATGGTGCAAATCGATCAAGCATGATTCTTCCTGCGATTGGTCGACACAATTCGCCGCCATATCCATGTATTCAAGCAGTTGTTTCTCTTTCTTTGCAAATATTTTTTGTACCTTTTCTGCATGGTTTTTATTGAACCTGGGAAACAAAATGTTTCTCTCTACCAATTCTCCAAATAACAATAAACCGAAGATAATAGCCAAGAGCCGGAATGACATGCCCGGCATATGCAACTTTCGTTTGATTTGTCGCGACCAATTTGTTAACTTGCGCTTGATTGTCATTCGAAACCGATCATCTAATGTATCTTACAAAAGTATTGATTCTTTTGCTAAAAGCGTATGATTTATCAAAAATATGTTTTCCCAATTAAACCTTTGATCGATAAATAAGTCAAATAAATAAAACGATCATCTCACAATGAGTAGTAGTGATGAAGATTTGTTAGCTCTTTTAAGGAACGGGTGTCGGGAAAAAGCTTTTAAGCAAATTGTCGAACGATACAAACAATCATTGTATTGGCACATCCGTAGAATCGTCGTCACACATGAAGATGCAGATGATGTGGTGCAGAACGCCTTTATAAAGGTGTGGACAGGATTGGAAAATTTTCGTTGGGAAGCTCAATTATACACATGGCTATACCGTATAGCAACCAACGAAGCGATTAATTTTCTGAACCAACGGAGGCATAAATATCTTGTGCCGTTGGTGAATGTCGAAAAGCAATTGATGCAATCGTTGAGCAGCGATTCGTACTTTGTAGGAGACGAGATCCAAATGAAATTACAAAAAGCGATTTTAACCTTACCGGAAAAACAAAGAATCGTTTTCAACATGAAGTACTTTGAAGATATTCCATACGAAGAAATGTCGGAAATACTTGACACTTCGGTAGGAGCATTAAAAGCCTCTTATCATTTGGCTACCAAAAAAATCGAGGCTTATTTAAAACAAACCATGTAGTGTTAAATTAAGAATTAAGAGTTAAAAATTAAGCATTGCATCACACGTATTTGAATTTTAGTAGTGTTCTTTATAAATAACTTAACGATAGTATAAATCGCATAAACGGAGAATCACAAAGGGAAGCATTTGACCTCTTATAAAACCATAAGCAAATGAAAACAAACATCGATCAAATCGATCATCATAAACCATCATTTACGGTCCCGGACGGATATTTTGAAAATCTGTATGACCGGATCACCCATCGTATTGAGGAAAAGAAAGTAGTTCCATTCAAAAAGAAAATATATTGGACTGTTTCTTCGGCAGCAGCTTGTGTTGCTTTGATTTTTTTAACTTTTTTATTTACCAGGCCTAATCCGGAAATTGCACAACAGCATGAAAGCGACGACTTGTATTATCAAATGCTTTATATGTCGGATGGCATAGAATTACTTGCAGAGATGGCCTATACCAACGAAGAAAATTTGTTTGCAGACACATCAATAAACGATGAGGAATACGAACAAATTATTCGTTTTTTGGCACAAGATAATTTCAATGTAATAGATATTGTTAATTCGGATATGTCACTTTATGATTCATATTAAAACAAATAGACATGTATAAACTATTTCTTGGCACGATATTGTGCTTTTTTATCTCACTGTCCGCTAATGCACAGAATTTCGGACGGGAGCGTAGGGGCGACAGGGTTCCTGAAATGGTACAAGTAGAGCGAATCGCCTTTTTTTCTGAAAAAATTGGATTAACTCCCGAAGAAGCCCAACAATTTTGGCCAATCTATAATGAAATGGATCAAAAGAGAACAGAATTGTTTGAAAAGCGGGAAGATATCATTAATCGCAGCATGAACGAACCGGAAAAAATCAAAAACAATGAATGGGACGAAATGCTGCAAACGCTGACCAATATTCAGCAGCAGGAAGCGGAATTGCCAATTGCTTATACCAAGAAATTCCGGACTGTATTGTCAGCAGAAAAAGTAATGAAAGTTTATGTTGCAGAAATACAATTTCGCACATACTTATTGCAAAAGATCAGAACCCGTAATCCCAATGGGCCAAATCCCAGACCCAATTAATATGGCATGATATTATTTTGAGGTTGTAAAAGCTACTCCGCGGCTGAACCGCAGCTCAGCAAAGCTAATTGCACATTTAATCAAACGTAAGTACATGTATTACAAATAGGCGACGTTGAACGGAACGAGTTTACAAGCTCACTGCAAATAATTTGTTTTTTATATAAACGTAATTTTCAACAAAATAGGGTTGTCCTCTTCATCAAGTGTCTTCAGGAGTTCTTTCAATTCTCCTTTTACTTTGCCCTCCCTGTCCAACTCGAATAACCTTGGAACATCAATGAGGCCAACGCCCGTATTTTCAGCAGTTCTTGCATCAAAAAAGAAAAATCTTAAATCCTCGCAATCCTTATTCCCCAGTTTGCGTTCATTCAATTCGCCGGTCTCGAAATCATACATTAACTCTTCCGTGCTGGGAGCTTTTCCTTTTTTTGCTGCCTCCAAATCCAAGTACCTTGTACCAAAAAATATAAACCTGTCTGTGATTAAGTGATTGGTTATTATTGTAGGAGGATACGAATCATGTACCGGAGGTTTCCGAACAATCAAGGGTTGTAGTTTCTTTTGTGTAGTTAACCTGTAAATGGTATCGGAAGATCTTTCTGCAATCAGGAAATTCTTCCCATAAGACCGATTATTTACATCGGGCAATCCAAAAGTCATAAGACGTTTTTTCCCCTCGATTTCCATTTCAATCTTCATTAAGTGTGAGATTCTGTCCGGAAAATATAAGTCCAGTGTATCAATACGCCCATCATTTTTGGATATAAACATATACGGTTTACTTGAAGATGTATTTGTCTCCAGTCCATATCCATCATAAACAAGAAGCGTGGAATGATCAAAATTGTACATATCCACTGGTTTTAAATTTGGAGGACAATCAAGTATTCTTTTAAATTCGCCGGTTTCAGAATATACAAGAAATTTGGGTAAAGCCACATACGCTTGAAAAATATATATTTCCTTTGCTTGTTCATCAAATACAATACTGCCAATGTTCACATACTCGGTTGGTCCTTTGCCGACATGATTGAAACTATATTTAAAATTTCCTTTACCGTCGAAAACAAAAACATAACCATCGCGATAACTTACAGCAACTATATAATTATCAGAAACATGAACAATCCCCGTGGTTTGTAGTTTCATTAAAGCATTATTGTTGGTCTCCAACGGGATATATTCAATTTTTGCAACATCTTGAATATATAGCTTTCTTTCAGGATATCCTTTTGAAATATCTATTTCCACCAAATCATCTGTTCCTAACTTGTTGCTACTATTCTTACACTGTGAAAGCAACAAAATCGCTAATAAAAAATATATCTTTTTCATGTGATTATAATTTGTTTTTTAAGGCCACATGGAATGTCCATTAATAATCATTACGGTTGGTGCATATTCGTACATGGACATTTCATTTGTATTTATTTTAAGATTTCGATTTGTCTCTGTCAGGTTCTGCGACCGCTGACAGGGCATGCACTCCCTGACAGAGGTCAATAGACCCTGCCCGACTAAGTCGTTCAGGCGGGCCTGTCAGAGGAGGATTTTACCATAATCATTTCGAATGGTGTACCTTTTTGTACATGGCTATTTCATAGTTTGACGGCGGTGGACAAAGCCATTGATAAACACATTCATTACATGGTTTTTGACTGCGGATGTTAAACCAAGATTTACCTTCGTTAATTTCCCTTTGTACTATACCATACTTTTTGACACCCAGCTTTTTACTAAAAATAGACCAGACTGAAAAACGACTAATGGCTAATCTTGAATACTACCGGAAAAGTCAATTTAACCACAACATTATTTCCCTTATGTTTACCAGGTGTCCATTTGGGTGAAGCTGAAATAACTCGTAAAACTTCATTATCCAAAAGAGGATCAACAGAACTGACGATTTTTAAATTATCCAATGAACCATCTTTTTTGATAATAAATTCCGCCACTACAATTCCATCGATTCCCTTGTCCTGAGCTTCACCAGGGTATACCATACTTTCGGCTACATAACGTCTAAATCCTTGTTCGGCAGGCTGCCCATTAAATTGGGGCATATTTTCTACTTCTCCCATAATAAAAACTTGTTCATTGTTGGAAACATCTTTTATTGTGTCCGTTTGACTGTTAGATGTTGTAGGCAAAGCCGTTTCTGTAGTCTGGATTCCTACTACCCGTCTGTTTTCTGTTCCGTTCATATCGGACGTAAAGCTCTCGCTCTGTACAGGTGCTTCAACGGAATAAGTCTTAACAGTATTTTCTGTTGATGCCGGCAAGGTAACCACTCGAGCTTCTGTTTTTATGGAAAATAGATATAATGAAATAATTACTACGGGCACTACGCTTATTTTGCGTAATAATCCCCTCTGTGTTTTTTTGTTATCGGTAATCATGACAATTCTTCTTTTAATAGGTGATTGAAAAAAATGACTGGTAAAATCAGTCCGATAATTAGGATATAATCTGTATAAAATCAAGGATGAAAGCTCTTTAATATTGCCTTTTTCAATACTTTCATGGTCGGCCGCAAATTCATGCACCAATTCCAATTCACGACGTAACAACAAGAAAAAAGGATTCATCCAAAAAATACAGCAAACAAGCTGCATTAAAGCTTTATCCCAACTATGGCCGAAGTGAACATGTGCTAGCTCATGCCGAAGCATACATTGGCCTTCGCTGGAATCAAAAGGAATCTCCTTTTTCCAAAATATCGTTCGGAAAAAGGTAAATGGTGCAGTTTCATCATCCGTGTAAAACACATTGGCTCCGGCTATGCAAACCTGTTGAGATTTACGTTTTAGCCTTACAATGCGAATAATAGAAATCGTTTCCCTTACAATAAAGAAGAGGGCGATTAACAAACAGGCCGCCAACAACAACCATTGCCAAAGAAGGGAAGATGCAATAGATACATCCCCTACATTAACAGGGTCAATGGCCGCATTGGCGATATAATATGCCGGTGGTAAGACAATTATATTCGATGTCGCAACCGGGATATTCAGTAGCGGAATCACCACAGACAAGACTACAGAACCCAAGATAAAAAATCGATTCCAATGATGAAAACGTTCGTTGCGTAAAACGAACCAATAACATCCCGCAAACAATGCGGAACAAATAATGACTTTGAGGAAGTAAAATAATATAGCCATTATAGTTTATTTTTCTTTTTCAATTGCTTGACAAGTAATTCCAGATCGTCAATACTTACATTCTGATTTTTTACCATCTGGGATATTACTTTGCTGAATGAACCATCAAAATATGAATGAGCGATTCCTGCAATGAGTTGGTCAGAATATTCTTCTTTACTAATGGTTGGCGCATAAAAGTGCATCCTTCCGAGCACTTCTATACTGACAAAATCTTTATCGGTCAGTATTTTCAACCTGGTAGCGACCGTGCTAGTGTGAGGTTGCGGTGCGGGCATAGATTCGGTAATCTCGCGAAGTCCGGCACGTCGCAACTTCCATAATGTTTGCATTACTTGTTCTTCGGCTTTGGTTAATACTTTATTCATTTCTTTTTCTTTATTATTCATTTTTATTCTGCCTCTATCAATCATTATCTACAGCATCAATATTTTTGTCAAGAAAATCCCAAGAATATTTTATTGCAAACATAAACTAAAAAATTAAATTATGAACTAATTTTTTAAATTTATTTCTAAAAATTTAGTTTAACCCTTTACAATGAGGTTATGACTATCAAACAATCACATTAAAATTCAGAATATTACAAAATCGCGAGTTCATTTTAAAGTTTCTCAAAAATTTTAGTATTGTCTCTACAATTATGAATTGACTCCTCAGAACGAATGATCTTAAATTTATTCCACTGATAATCAGCCACTATTCATCAATTTTCACAAAAATCCGATCATTACTAATCCCTTTTTGTATTTTTGATTGTTGTAGAATTATAAACTTTAAAAATAATCAAACATGAAAAAAAGGTCTGTAGCAGTTATTATGGCAACTGTGATTTTAGGAAGTGTATTATTTACCTCTTGTATTGGTTCTTTTGGTTTGACCAATAAACTGTATGGATGGAATAAGTCCGTTGGGAGTAAATTTGTCAATGAATTGGTATTCTTTGCAATGGTTGTTATTCCCGTTTACGAAGTGACCATGTTTGTTGATGGAATCGTATTGAATTCCATTGAATTTTGGTCGGGAAACAACCCTGTTGCAGCAGGTGAAATAAAAACAATTAAGGGAGAGAAAGATATTTTCATGGTGGAAGCCCTTGAAAATGGGTACAAAATTCAAAACAGTACAGGTGATGAAATCAGTCTTGTTTGTGATGAATCAAATACTTGGAGTGTTGTTACAAAAGACATATCCGCTAAACTACTGAAAGTGGTGGATGAAGACAATGCAGTTGTCTATCTTGCTAATGGTAAAGAAATGAACGTTCCTTTGAGCGAAGCCGGAGTGCTTGCTTTCCGTCAGGCTGTTGATCAAATAAATCTCGTAGCATTTAAGTGATGTATAAGTTTTTATAGGTTGAAAGCCGGTATGCTAATATTTGCATATCGGCTTTTTTGTTAGATACATAGCACATAGTTTTGGGGCATAGCAAAATTGGTAGTAAAATGTATGTCAAATCATTTCAATCACCGGTTCTGGCCATATTTTTTCGAGCCAATTTGGGCGATCTTGTTTATGTGACAATTCCCGTTTTTTCCGTTGCATGATGTTGATGTAACGTTGCTTGACTGTGTCGATGATTTCTTCCCAAGGTTGTGCGATAGTTTTTGAAGCAGCTACGCCTACAGTTTGCCTCAGTTTTTGATCAACCATTATACTGCGAATTTTCTCCGCCATCACTTCTTTTTTGTTTTCTGTTAAGAAACCGTTCACTCCGTCACAAATGACTTCTGCGGCAGTGGACCCTTTGACAAGCAACGATGGCGTTTGCAGTGCTGCAGCTTCACGTACCACCAATGGTGCGTTATCATATAAAGAAGGAAAGAGAAACAAATCGGCTGCCGCATAATATTGTTTCAATATCTGCCGATCATGAATCGTACCGGTAAAATATATTTTTTCTGCAATTCCCTGCTGCTCGGCAAGCACTTTGAGTTGTTCGGCAGCATAACCTTGTCCCACAAAGTACGCCGTGAAATCCAGATCACGCAAATTGCCCAATGTCTCGATGATCAATGGGAGATTCTTTTCCAAGATTAGTTGCCCTACGAAAAGAAAAATAGGTTTGTCAACGCTTTGTCCCAACATTTTCCGGGCATCCCGCCGTAAAATATCTACCGATTTCCCGTCAATAAAATCTGTTCCATTTCCCACCACAGTCACACGGCCTTTAAATCCATATTCGCGTAAAGTGCTCTCTACAGCAGGCTGCGGTATCCACACTTCATCTACTGCCGAATAAAAATCTACTACACGCCGAATCATCATTCTTACGACGGCAGGGTGATGCACTGCCCGCAAGAAGTCTTCGCGATATTTTGAATGAAAAGTGGCTACTATGGGAATACCTCTTTTACGTGCTATGTGCAAAGCATAACGTCCTGCTGAAAAAGGTGAATGACAATGCAATAGATCAAATGGAATATGATTTATTTGATGATGAAAGTTAAGATCGAGCCATGGCATACCCATACGATAAGGTTTCCGCATAGGAATAGGCATGGAAGTATAACGCAATACAGGAAAATCCTCTTGATCAATATATCCCGGAAAAGAAGGCGTAACCATATAGGTATCACCCATTGTCCGGTTTAATATATGGGCATAATTACGGACAGTAAGCGATACTCCATCCATAATAGGGGGAAAACATTCGTTGAATTGCCCGATTGTATATTTCATGTTTTTATGAATTTTATGTGGTTATCTGTTGTTTTATTGAATTTTTACAAACTTACCGGATGGATGTTTCGACATCGTTACAGAAAAGTTATATTTATATGAAATCATCCTTTCATTATGTTTGTAGTACAATACAAACTAAAAAGGCAATAAATATCATGGCCATAATATCTTATGATTAACATTACAAATGTTCTAATAGGGAAACCGTTTCCCAGTTATGGCTGAAAAACGGTTTGTATATAGAGAGTTTAAATGTTGCCAATCTTATTTTGTCTGTATTATTGTTGTGTTGACTGACAGTTTTCCTTTTTACCAAATATCTTTTAACTATTAAACACGGTAGAATACAATACTGTTTATTGTATGAATAAACAGTATATATACAAACCCGCTTGCCACATGGCAGAAGCCATGATACGCACCAAATAATTATTTCTTACAAAAACAAAAACTAATGTTTCCTGTTAATGTATGGATGGCCTTATTTAATTGTAGTTTCATGTGAAAGAAAGTATCTCATCATGGAGCCATCAGATATGGAGCTATAAAAACCCATTGATCGATTGATTCGACAAAGGCTGACGCAAATGATGACCACATGAGAAAAATGATATTCATAGCCTTATTACTTTCCGGCTGTTTTTACAGCATGGCCAGGCATGGTTATGAATTTCGGGATAAAGAAACCACTAACCGGGACAATACTTCATCAATCAAACAGACAAATGTCGCTAAGACAGTTATCTATCATTTGTATATTTCAGATACAACAGTCAATTATACAGGAAAGGAGAAAAAAGCCCTTGCCATCAATGGGCAAATTCCTGGTCCGGCATTACATTTTACTGAGGGCGATACTGCCGAAATACATGTGCATAATCAACTGAAAACTGAAACATCCCTTCACTGGCATGGTTTAATATTGCCAAACCGTATGGACGGTGTACCTTACTTAACCACTGCACCGATTGAAGCAGGCGAAACAGCAATTTATAAATTTCCCCTTGTACAAAGCGGGACATATTGGTATCACTCACATACCAAACTACAGGAACAAAGCGGAATGTATGGCAGTTTAATTATCCACAAGCGTAATGAACCGCCGGTGAAGGAATATGTCTTGTTATTGAGCGATTGGACCAACGAACGTCCGGCAGAAGTCCACCATAGTTTACGCGCAGCCAATGATTGGTATATGATCAAAAAAGAATCTACACAGAATTATTGGGAAGCCCTCACATCCGGTAATTTGGGTGTAAAGATCGTCAATGAATGGAAACGGATGCATGCAATGGATGTGAGTGACGTTTATTACGATGCCATGCTTACAAACGGGAAACAGGAAACAGAATTTTCGCAATTGCAACCCGGTGAAAAAATACGTTTGCGTATCATCAATGGTTCGTCATCCACTTACTTTTGGCTGCAATTCGCCGGTGGCAAGATATCAGTAATCTCCAATGATGGGATGGATGTCGTACCCGTGGATGTTGACCGGATGATTATCGGTGTGGCAGAAACGTATGATGTGATTGTATCTATTCCCGACCATATGAATTACGAATTTCGTGCTACAGCCGAAGACCGGACCAAGTATACTTCTTTGTGGTTAGGCAAAGGAATGAAAATGCCTGCACCCGACCTGCCTAAACTCAACTATTTTGCCGGCATGAAAATGATGAATGGCATGATGAAAATGAACGGTGATATGGATGATATGGGTATGAACATGAGTGTCCAGAAAATGGATATGAATGTAGTGATGTATCCCGAACTACAAAAAGGAGAAAATAAAGAAAATCATGCACATCACGAAGGAATGAATATGCCGCAAGGATCGGAGGAAATTGTTACGCTCAACTATGGCATGTTACGCTCGCCTGTCAAAACAACATTGCCAGATTCACCTTGGAAAGAATTGCATTTTAAGCTGGAAGGCAATATGAATCGTTATGTTTGGTCATTGGACAACAAAGTGATTTCTGAAACCGACCGCATTTTAATCCGGCAAGGAGAAAATGTGCGTATCATCATATACAACAACAGTATGATGCGCCATCCGATGCACCTGCATGGTCATTTCTTCCGCGTGTTAAACGGTCAGGACGATTATGCCCCATTAAAAAATGTGGTAGACATCATGCCGATGGAAACCGACACATTAGAGTTTGCAGCAACCGAAAACGGTGACTGGTTTTTTCATTGCCATATTTTATATCACATGATGAGTGGCATGGGGCGCGTGTTCACATATGAAGATTCGCCCCCCAATCCAGATATTCCTGATCCGAAAAAAGCCAATCGTAAATTTTTAAGCGATGATCGGGAAATTCACCCAATGTTTCATGTTGGAGTAGCAAGCAACGGCACTCATGGCGAAGCAATGCTTGCCAATACCCGTTATGCGCTTGGCGCTGACTGGCACACAGGTTGGGACGATGAGCATGGTTACATGGCGACCGTCCGCTTTGGAAGATATTTGGGAAAAATGCAATATCTATTTCCTTATGTGGCATGGGATTATCATTATCAATCCATGCATACGGATAATAACCGGAATACGCTGATGTTTGGTGTGGCCTACACATTGCCTTTGCTGATTGTAGCCGATTTACAAGCTGACATTGAAGGAAACGTAAGATTGAAGATGAGCCGTAAAGATATTGCCCTCACTTCGCGCTTACGTTTGGACATGTCTGTCAACACCGATTGGGAATACCGTTTCGATATGCGCTACATACTGACCAAATACATTTCGGTTGCCGGAAATTATGACAGCGATATGGGTTGGGGCGGAGGTATCGTTGTGACATATTAAGCGTCACTTTTTCTTGGTTTCTTTTACACTGCCGCAAGTCAACATTTGAGAACCATAATATGGGTTTCTAATGGCTTCTTCTGCGCTGATCCAATACGCTTTTTTCATAGGACAATATTGGTAATAAACATCTTGGGTCAGATCTTCCGTATTTTTAACCAAATTCCACATTGGCTCAGATAAATCGGCAAATGCTTTTCGTTGTTTTTCAATATCTGTGGTTTTGCTAATTTCTCCAACCGTTTTCAGCATGCTCTTTTGTCCGCTGATATTAGGCGTATTCTTGAGGGCAGCTTGCATATTTTGTGCATATTCCCTTGCTTTTTTACCATTACTGTCTACCAAAGCATTCTTTATCTGTAAATAATCGTTCAAAAGATTCTGAATGTTATTGTCCTGAGCATTTAAGCTGGAACAAAGCAATATAACTATGGTCCATGTAAATAAGATTTTCATCGCTTTCAATTTATTAGTTGGATGTTTTCATTTATGCAACATATAAACCAATACCTTTGTTTGTGCATGAGTAATGATGATCCAACCATACTTTCATCTTTTTCATAACATTAGCAGATTCTATTGGGAACAAAAATAAATATTTGCTTGTTGGTATATGGTCAATTGATTGATAACGACGGGTGAACAGATTATGATCTTAAAAAATTGAAAATAAACAAATGAAATTTTTAAAACCTATTTCTGTCTTCTTTGCATGTGTATTTTACATATCATCTCTATTTGCTCAAGAGCATGAGCATGTTCATGGACGAAACGAAATAGGATTCAGTGGCGGAGCGATTTATTCTTTTGATCACGATGTCTGGGGAGGTGGAATACACGTACATTATTTTCGTACAATAGGCAAGCACGGAAAATGGTCGTTGGGAGGTAGCATTGAGCAAGTCTGGGCAGAAGGAGGACATTTCAATGTGAGCGCCGGAGGTAAATATCAGATCACCGATCGTTTGAGCATTGGTGTGCTACCCGGTTTGACTTTCTTTGAAAGTGACGAATCAGATTCGCATAATGGGCATGACTCATTAGGAGATCCCCGGTTCGCTTTACATTTTGAGTTGGTATATGACTTATTTCATTGGGAAAGATTCCATATGGGGCCAGCCATTGATTACTCATGGACAAAAGACGATTCCCATATGATGATAGGTATACATGCTGCATGTGCTTTTTAGACAGAATCTTCTTCTAAAGGATTAATGTCATGACTGTTCCCATTGGAGATTTCTGTAGGGATAGTGATGGTAAAACAAACCCCGCTGACTCTTCTATTTCTTACTGTTACCGTGCCTTTGTGCGCTTCCACAAAACCTTTTACGATGGATAACCCCAGCCCAAGGCCTCCGGTTGTGCTACTCTTATAACGCCAGAATTTGTCAAATACATGTGGTAAATCTTTAGGTTCGAAGCCGAGGCTACCTCTATCCATCACCTGAATTACCAACTGATTTTCTTTATACCTTGCTTTGATACAAATGGTTGTTCCCGGAACAGCGTACAGGCTGGAATTGTATACCAAGTTATATATTACTTGCTCCATCAAACCGAAATCGAGTTTCACCAGAGGCATTGATTCGGGAACGGCTATTACTAAACGGAATGATTGAAGTTCTTCCTGTAAATTCTCTTTTACACGATTAAATAAGTCAAAAACATCACACCAGTCTGGATGTACAGCGATGTGTCCTGATTCAAGCCGCGACATATTCAGCAGATTTTCGATCAATCGGTTGAGTCTTTGCGATGCTTTCACCATTTCTCCGTAAAGCTCTTGCCTGACATGATCAGGATAATTGTCCATCATCAAAATATCGGAAGCCCCCATAATGGTTGCTACCGGAATCCTTAATTCGTGCGAAATCGAATTAAAAAGCGTTTTATACAATCGGGCTGATTCATTTAATAGACTTGTTTGACGCGCCAATTGTTCCAGATGCCGGTGTTCAATAGATTGGGTAATTTGTGTCAAAAAAGCATCCCAAAAGAGACTGGTTCTTCCTGTGAATGGCTCTTTCTGCTTCAAAGCAACAACGCCCACAAGCATGCTTGATCCTTTCAATGGATAATAAGTGTATGCACAAAAAGGCATGTTATCGGTAAACTTCCCTACAATTTTTTCATTTTTAAATGCCCAATCAACTGCTTCCAACTCTGTTTCGGACAACAATATTTCTTTGGGTATGTAAGTTTGATCAGTCAAATATTCATCTCCATTCCGGAAAATAAAGCAAGCATTTATTGAAAAGTATTTTTGGATATTTTCTTCGCTTATTTTTATTAACTCTTGGATGTCTGTGGCATCGCTTAGTCTTTTAGTCAGCAAAAATAACGCATTGGTCTGTTGTTCTCGAGCTTCTGCCTGTTCTTTTTGTTCCCTAAATTTGATGGTAAAAAAACCAATAACAAACGCAATACCAAAATATACCACAAAGGGGAATATATCTTCAGGAACATGTAGTTCGAACGAAAACAAAGGAGGGATCAAAAAATCGGCCAAAGCAAATACCAACAATGTAGAAACTATTAAAATAGGTCCTATGCGGAGAATAGCTGCCATAATAAATAACGCCAAAAGCACGACAAGGGGTAAGAATCGATAACCGGTTTTTTCGGCAAGCGTCACGCTAAGTAGCCCTACAATAACAGCGACTAACAGTGCTATAGCATATGTGCCATATTCGGATTTTATTGTCGGAAAAGAATGTTTCCGGATGCGAGGATGTTCTGCCGTTTTTTCTACACCGATCATGTATATATTGATATCGCCGCTTCTTCTGATTAACCGGTTGATCCGTCTTCTCCCAGAATAACCCAAAAAGTATCTATGTGCAGGTTTCGGAATAACAATGTGGGAAATATTCTCTCTCTGAACGATTTCCAAGCAGGCTCCCACAGGATCATTGCTCAAAAAAGTTATCAGATCTCCTCCGCATTGATGGACTAATTTGACGTTGTTGACCAGATGTTTTTTTTCCTGTTCGGTCAACATCCTATCTGTTTCCACGTATAATGCAGTCCATTCAGCATCCATTAAGTCCGCCATAATTTTAACCCTTTCTATCACTTGTATAGAAACAGGATCGATATCGATCCATATCAACATACGTACTGGGTCTTTCCATGGTTCTTGGAAATATTTCCGGTTATTCAACCTATCAGTCATGATCCGGAATGACATTTTTCGTAAGGCAGTTATCTTTTTCTTAAGAAAAAAATTATCAATATCCTCTTCGGAAAACCCCGTCAAATTTACTTTTCCGTCATTCAAGCGGGTAAGTAATTTCTTAGGTGTAATATCGATCAGTTCTACTTCATCGGCCAATTCAAAAATTTCATCGGGAAGTGTTCGTGTAAAACGAAATCCGGTAATCCGGGAAACAGCTTCAATACGACTTTCCAGACATATCACATTTGCTGTTGTATATACGTCGATTCCATTGTCCAATAATTCCTGTATATCTTGATATCGTTTTCTATTACGGCTTCCTGGCGCATTGTCATGTGCCAAATCGGCAATCAGTGCCAGTTGCGGACGCATATTCAATATGGTTTCAATATCAGGTTCTTCATAGTAAATACCCTGATGTTCCAGCCTTTTTTGGGGAACCACTAAAAGCCTTTTCAACAAAGCGCCACTTTCAGAACGAGTACGTTCCTCTACCCATCCGATAGCCACTCTGACCCCTTTATCGGATTCAGCATGAGCAGTTCGAAGCATTGCAAAGGTTTTCCCCACGCCCGGAGAAATTCCAAAAAATATTTTCAATTTCCCCTTTTCCATATTTTCTTTTTTTTCAAAAGAAACATTGCTTTATTACGATTAAATCGTCCTATATAGATGCATTTTGCTTGTTTTCAACTTGTTAAATATAAAGTTAGGGCATAAACTCTAATTGCATATTGCAATAAGTATTATGGCCTTCAATCAATAATAGCCCGGTAAAGCTTCGGCCAATTTTTTACGGGTGAAAAAGATCCTGCTTTTTACCGTGCCTATCTTCAATCCCAAAACATTGGATATTTCTTTGTACTTATAACCTTGTACATGCATAGTAAAAGGTATTTTAAACTCGTGATCCAAATGTTCGATTGCTTTATTAATTTCTTTTGTCCTAAGTATCGATTCGGGTTCCATATCATGTGCCCCAGCATATTGATTCAAAAAAAATGAATGATAATTATAATCAAAAGTGGCACCTTGCCTCAAATTTTTATGATAATTATTAATGAATGTATTTTTCATGATGGTATATGTCCATGCTTTCAAATTACTGGGGTTTTTAAATTGGTTGCGGTACATCAGTGCCTTCAAAAAAGTATCCTGCACCAAGTCTTTGGCGTCATCTTTATTGGCCGTCAACCTGAATGCAAAATGGTTTAATGAATCGCTTATATTTATCAACCGATCGAAAAATTCTATGGTTGTCATGGCTAAGTGATTTAAATAAATAAAAAAATATTTACACGTCTGTGTTTTTAAAATCAGGAAAAAATAAGCGTCTTCTATCTAAAATTTCCACGATCTAAAAATATGCGGACAATTATTTATTTTTTGTAAAAAGATATGGCTCAGATATAAAGATTTTGTAAAAATAATTTGACATCATTTCTCGGATGAAACTGCTATCTCCTTTGTTTTTGGATACACATCAGTCTCTTTTAAAATAACAAATAAAATCCATTATGATCTGGAACAAATTAAACCTAAACATTTAGCTCAAATGTTTTTATCTTGCAAAAAGTTAAACATCATTGTAGCAAATGACCCTAATATGAGCGAATAAACTTGAATTTACACTTTAACTCAGAACCACAAGAACTTGTCAGGTTACGTAAAATTGCGTAAATTTGTCGTTTATTTTAATCAAAAATATCATGGGTTTTATCGATTCTCTTTTATCCTCGTTTTTCGGAAACAAAGCTGAGAAAGACATGAAAGAAATACGACCTTATGTCGGTCAAATCAAAGCTGAATACGAAAGGATACTAGGATTTACCAACGACCAATTGCGGGCAGAAACCGACCTTTTGAAAAAACAAATCAATGACGCCATACAAGACGACGAAGCAAAAATTATCGAACTAAAAACAAAAGCCGAAGCCGACGACACTCCTGTTGACGACTTGGAAGGGCTATACAAACAAGTCGATGAATTGGAAAAAGACGTGTTAAAAATCATTGAAGACACGCTCAATGATATGCTTCCTGCGGCCTTTGCAATCATGAAAGAAACAGCTCGCCGGTTTAAAGAAAATGAGCGGGTGGTGGTTACAGCCAATGATTTTGACCGGGCTTTAGCAATCACAAAGAACAATGTATTGATTGAGGACGGCAAGGCGGTGTATTTGAACCGTTGGATAGCCGGAGGAAACGAGATTGTTTGGGATATGGTGCACTATGATGTGCAGTTGATTGGTGGCGTGGCATTGCATCAAGGTAAAATCGCCGAAATGGCAACCGGTGAAGGAAAAACATTAGTTGCTACCTTGCCCGTTTTCCTGAATGCTTTAGCCGGACGTGGTGTACACTTGGTGACTGTAAATGATTATTTGTCCAAACGTGACTCGGAATGGATGGGGCCTTTATATGAATTTCACGGATTGTCAGTTGATTGTATTGACAAACACCAGCCCAACTCACCTGACCGACGCAAAGCATACAATTCCGATATTACTTTTGGCACCAATAATGAATTTGGGTTTGACTATTTGCGTGATAATATGGCCATCAGTCCAGAAGACTTGGTACAGCGCAAACATCATTATGCAATCGTGGATGAGGTTGACTCCGTTTTGATTGATGACGCCCGGACACCTTTGATCATTGCCGGGCCTGTTCCACGTGGCGATAACCAATTGTTCGACGAATACAAATCGCGTGTAGAACAACTTTTTAACGAACAACGCCGTTTGGTAACTCAAATATTGGCCGAAGCCAAAAATCTGATTGACAGCGAAGACCCAAAAGAAAAAGATAAAGGAGGATTATTGCTGTTTCGTGCATTCAAAGGACTTCCGAAAAACAAGCCGTTGATCAAAACCCTTAGTGAACAAGGACACAAACTCTTGCTTCAAAAAACAGAAAATTTTTACATGCAAGAGAACAGCAAGAACATGCATATTGCAACAGATGAGTTGTTCTTTGTGATTGATGAAAAACACAACAGTATTGAACTGACTGACAAAGGAATTGAAATATTAACGCGTAAAACGGAAGATCCGAATTTCTTCATCTTACCGGACATTGGAACTGCTGTTTCCGAGTTGGAAAAACAAAACTTACCTCCGGAAGAAAAAGTAAAAAAGAAAGATGAATTATTGGGCGAATATGCCATTAAATCTGAACGTGTACACACTGTCAATCAATTATTGAAAGCCTATACCTTATTTGAACGGGATGATGAATATGTGGTGATCGACAATAAGGTAAAAATTGTTGATGAACAAACGGGGCGTATCATGGAAGGCCGCCGCTATTCCGATGGATTGCATCAGGCTATTGAAGCTAAGGAGAATGTAAAAGTGGAAGCAGCTACGCAAACTTTTGCGACCATTACCCTCCAGAACTATTTCCGTATGTACCACAAACTCGCAGGTATGACCGGTACAGCCGAAACGGAAGCCGGAGAGTTATGGAATATCTATAAATTAGATGTGGTGGTGATCCCAACCAACAAACCGATAATCCGAAATGACCATGAAGACTTGGTATATAAAACCAAACGCGAAAAATACAAAGCGGTAATTGATGAAATTGTCAATCTGGTAGAACATGGGCGTCCGGTATTGGTGGGTACTACTTCGGTAGAAATATCTGAATTACTGAGCAAAATGCTCAACTATCAGAAAATTAAGCACAATGTCTTAAATGCCAAATTGCACCAACGGGAAGCTGAGATTGTTGCCGAAGCAGGAAAAACAGGAACAGTAACCATTGCCACCAACATGGCGGGACGTGGTACAGACATCAAGCTCTCTCCAGAAGTCAAAGCAGCAGGAGGTTTGGCCATTATAGGTACGGAACGCCATGAATCACGCCGTGTTGACCGTCAGTTACGCGGACGTGCCGGACGTCAAGGCGACCCCGGTAGTTCACAGTTCTTTGTCTCGCTCGAAGATGACCTGATGCGTTTGTTTGGTTCCGATCGTATTGCCGGATTGATGGATAGATTAGGCCTTAAAGAAGGTGAAGTGATACAACATTCGATGATCACTAAATCTATCGAACGGGCACAACGTAAGGTGGAAGAAAATAATTTCGGTATTCGGAAACGTTTGTTGGAATATGACGATGTGATGAATTCGCAACGTGAGGTAATATACACCAAACGCCGTCATGCACTCTATGGCGAACGCCTCAACATTGACATTGCCAATATGACATTTGACGTGGTGGAAAATACTGTGAACACATTCCATCAGGATCAAGATTTTGACGGATTAAACATGGAATTGATCCGGTATTTCTCTGTAGAATCACCCGTTGACGAGCAAACTTTTATTAAAAATCCGGTGGAAGAAACCGTCCAAACGATTTATGAAACCGTTCAAAAAGCATATCAGCGTAAAACAGAATTCAATGCCCAACAGGCATTGCCGGTAATTAAAGATGTGTACGAAAATCAGGGTAACCAATATGAAAACATCGTTATTCCGTTTACTGATGGGCGCCGGGTTTTCCAAATTGTCACCAATCTCAAAAAATCGTACGAAACCGAAGGCCGGGAAATGATCCGTTCTTTCGAAAAAACTGCCATATTGGCGACCATTGACGAAGCTTGGAAAGAACATCTCCGCGAATTAGATGATTTGCGCCAATCAGTTCAGAATGCCAGCTATGAGCAAAAGGATCCTTTGCTGATCTACAAATTCGAATCGTTTGAATTATTTAAAACGATGATCGAAAAAAACAATCGGGATATTATTTCCCTATTGCTCAAAAGCACTATTCCGCTTCGTGATCCTAAGGAAGTACAACGGGCACAAGCTCCACGCCGATTGGATATGAGCCGGATGCAAGTACGTAAAAGTGAATTTGCATCGCGGGCATCGGGACAAGCACCGGAACAACAAGATACCCGTGAACAACAACGTTCTCAACCTTTAGTAAAAACAGAGAAAAAAGTTGGGCGTAATGATCCTTGCCCATGTGGAAGTGGCAAGAAATACAAAAATTGTTGCGGACAAAACCAATAAAACTAAGTTCCACAAGAAACTGTTCAAAGAGTTTGTTTTTGATCGGAACGGCGAAGCCCTCATGCAATAATTGCAAATTCCGATCAACGTTGTCAAACTGTTTTACAGAAAATAGCGTTTGGCTGAATTTGTAATTCAGCCATAACTTATAGCTTTTTGAACAGTTTCGTTAGATCATGCTTTACTTAAAAATAGGCTGAAATTATCTACTGCTTGATCTACTAATTTCTGCACCGGTTTATCAACTTTCGAGAAAAACTCCAAAGCAACCGGACTATTCTTAGATGCAGTCTTTTTCCAAAGTCCTATTACTTTCCCATTATATAAAATGGTAGGACGAAAAATACCATTACTCGAAATTGCCTTACTATGGTTTTCTGAATCGAGAACAGCTTTACGGTCTCTATATGCAATGATATACTCATCAAAAGCAGGTAATAAATAAACGGACTTTGAAGAAATAAGTTTTTTGCCAAAAATATCAGTACCCCAATAGGTCTGTTCATTAACCTTTTCAGAAATCAAATCCGGTTTCGCAGCTTCTAATCCCTGCTTGGCTTCAGTTGCCGAAAGCCCTGACCACCAAATGAAATCCTGTAAAGTCGCCGGGCTATGGCCAGTGAAATATATCCGGGCAAGTTTTGCCAAAGCTTCATCCTTTGCTAATGGCTTTGTTGGAGGAACTCTTTCGTCCAATAAAGCATAGGTATGCTTTTTTCCATGCATAGCGCCGCTGCATACCATTCCATTCGACTCGGCACGCATCATTAAATGGTATAATTGGGAAGTATTGATGGGAAGCCGGTTCTTTTCAAATGCAACCATCAATTCTTCACGGGTCAGGTGTTTACCTTCCAATGCCTTTTCAATAATCGAATAGCTTTTAGCATAAAATTCCTCTGTGAGCCCTAAATCACGATCTCTGGATTTCATGGAAGAAATGATCTTCTGTGCGGTCAACGGCAACATCCAACGGATATTTTCCGGCGAAACAAAATGCCATGTCGGACGCAAAACGTGTGTCCTAAGAATTTCACCCCGGTTAAAAGCGGCTTCTACTAAATGATTTGTATATCTGGTAAGGCGTATGCCAATCGCCCATTTGGCCATATTAAAATCCTGAGCCTGCATTGCACCCATCCAAGAAACAAGTTCCTGCGGCGTTTTACATTTTGTGCTTGACAATTGTTGGCTGAACAAACGTAGATCTATCATTATCAATAAATTTAATGCAAACGTAATAATTATATAACAACAGTAATAAGAGGCAAATATTATAAATGCGAAACATAATCATAAAACGATCAAAATCAACAGCTTGAGATTTGAAATTTTAAACCTTAAATTGATCACTTAACGTTCTCTTAACAATTTATTCACTGAAACATAAACAAACAGCAACAATCGGTTAACATGATCAAGATTCCTTTGTCATGTAAAATTTTAATATCCTATATGATCAAAAAGTTATTTATATGTATTGTACTCCTGATCGTTGCACATTATGTAACAGCACAAACAGGTGAAATACGAGGAACTATTGTTGAAAAGTCAACAGGTACACCAATTACCGGAGCCAATGTGATTATCGAATCGTTATCAACAGGTACTATTACCGGAATTGATGGAGATTACAGCTTGAAAGTACCACCGGGTAAATATACGGTAAAATATTCATTCATTTCCTATAACACAGTAGAAGTGACAGATGTAAACGTAGAGGCGGGGAAATCTGCAAGTGCCAACGTAGCAATGGAAGAAGCTTCTTTAGGTATTGACGAAGTAGTAGTAACCGCTGTACGTAAAGTGAATTCAGAAGCTCAAGTAATCAATGCCATGAAATCGGCATCGGTAGTGATGAGTGGCGTATCATCACAACAGATTACAAAGGCTCAAGACCGCAATGCATCGGAAGTGATCAAACGAATTCCCGGAATTTCAATTATCGACGACAAATTTGTGATTGCCCGTGGATTATCTCAACGTTATAACAATGTATGGATTAACAATAGTGCCGTACCTAGTTCCGAAGCCGATACCCGGTCATTTTCATTTGACATCATTCCGGGTTCGCAAATCGAAAATGTGATGATTGTCAAGTCGCCAGCACCGGAACTACCTGCTGACTTTACCGGAGGATTTATCAAATTGTCAACCAAGAATATGCCATCGGAAAATTCGGTAGAAATAAATTATGGGATCAATTTCAATACGGAAACACAATTTCATGATTTCAAATACAATAATGGCAGCTCTACCGATTTTTTGGGGTTCGACAATGGGAAACGCAGCTTAAAATCCGTTCCAACATTGACCAATACCAATTTCTCTGTTGATCGGCTCAACAACAATAACCCATCACAAGTAACATCCATGACTCAATCCGGATTTAATAATGATTGGACGGTTCGTAGCCGATATCCTATTCCGGACCAACGTTTTTCGGTAATGCTTAACCATCGTTTCTCCAAACGTTGGGGCTTAATTACGGCATTGAATTATACATATGCAAACCGTACTTTGACAGGCATGAAGAACGCCCGTTACGGTGTGTACAACACCCGGACCGATCAACCCGAATACTTGTACGATTACACCGATAACCAATATACCACTGATGCCCGTGTAGGAGGAATGCTTAACCTGACATATATGTTAAATGACCGTCACCGTATAGAATTTCGCAACATCGTAAATCAATTGGGGCGCGACCGTTATACCGAACGTGAAGGATTTCAATATTTGAGCGGACTTTATCAACAAGCCAAACGGGAATATATTTATTCAAGCAGGTTGGCCTATTCGGGACAGTTTGCAGGGGTACATAAATTATCTACAGCAGATCAGCTTGATTGGACATTTGGATATTCGTATGCCAATCGTAATCAACCTGATCGCCGCATCATTAATCTGGAAGAAAATGGTTTTGTAGGTGATGAGCATTATGGAGAAATGCAAACCGACCAAAACGAAATTTTACGTGACTTCTTGAAATTGGATGAAAATATACTTTCTGCAACAGCTAATTATTCACATAATTTTAAGTTTGGCAACTTCAATCCATCATTAAAAATGGGTGTTTATGCTGAACGTCGTGATCGCAAATACAATACAAGGGCATTTTATTACCGTTGGAATGAAGACAATTTACCCAGCAATTTTTCATACCTCGACGCAGTAACAAGTGTCTTAATTCCGGAAAATTACAGCGCCGACAAGCTTTATATTTATGAAGATACCGACAACCGCAATAATTATATGGGTAATGATGAACTATATGCTGGATATGTTGGATTGAATATCCCGCTTAAAAAACTAAATGTATATGCGGGCGTGCGTATTGAAAACAATAATATGACAGTAACCAATTATACAAGTATTTATGGCGACCTTACCCGCGAAAAAGACTATGTACAAACAGACTTGTTTTCCTCAGTGAATGCCACCTACAATTTTAATGACAAACATTTGTTGCGTTTCGCTTATGGAGCATCAGTCAATAGGCAGGAATTTCGCGAAGTATCATCATCGGTTTATTACGATTTTGATTTATTCAGTTCCATCAAAGGGAATCCTGACCTGAAACCGGCTTATATCCAGAATTTTGACTTACGTTATGAATTTTATCCTTCGTCAGGCGAATTGATTTCCTTGGCCGCTTTCTATAAGAAATTTTCAAATCCTATTGAATGGACATACATCGATGGTGGCGGAAGCTATACATACACTTTCGAAAACGCCATGTCAGCCAATAACTACGGGTTAGAATTGGATGTAAAAAAGAACTTCGATTTTATTGGTGTACCACAACTTTCTTTAACGCTGAACGGCACGCTCATTAGTAGTAACGTACAATTCGAGGAAGGCAGTTTGGAACACGACCGTCCCATGCAAGGGCAATCGCCGTTCTTGGTTAATGCAGGGCTTTTCTACCAAGACAACAAAGATCAATGGATGTTTGGATTGCTTTACAACATCATTGGAAAACGTATTGTGGGTATTGGGCGCGTAGACATCAGCAGCGGAGGAAACATCAACAACGATATTCCTGATATGTATGAAATGCCGCGCAATGTAATCGATTTAACTATGCGCCGTAAGATTGGCAAGCATTTCGAAATAAGCGCTTCCGTAAAAGATATTTTGGCACAAGATGTAGTCTTCAAACAATTTCCCAAATTCTACGATGATGCTGGAAAATTGCAAACCCGCGAGCAGACTACTAAGAAGTTCAAACCCGGCCAAAACATATCTATAGCATTAAAAATGAACTTTTAACTTTCATAACAAATAGAAATTACCATTTATTCAAATAAAAATATAAATAATTATTAATCAATATTTTAAAAATGAAAACAATTAGATTATTTAGTTTTGTATTCTTTGTGAGCTTATTATCGCTCATAGCATGTAAAGATGATGCTACCAATGAAAATCCGGAAACGGAAACAGAACAAATCCTTTTTGAGGATGGCACTGTAATTGGAAATGGCGAGCAAGAATTTGAAATCAAAGGCGAACATACATTGACGAAAGGCACTTACTTGCTAAAAGGCTGGGTATATGTAACCAATGGTGCTAAATTAACCATTGAAGCAGGTACAATCATTAAAGGTGACAAAGATACCAAAGCAGCGTTGGTCGTAGAGCCCGGAGGAAAACTGGTTGCCAGCGGAACAGCAACCAATCCGATTGTGTTTACCTCCGAACAACCGAAAGGACAAAGAAAACCCGGAGATTGGGGTGGATTGATCCTTTGCGGACGCGCTAAGAATAACAAGGGAGCAATGATTATCGAAGGTGGCCCACGCACTACGCATGGTGGCAACGATGATGATGACAGCTCAGGAGAATTAACCTATGTTCGCGTAGAATTTGCCGGATACCCTTTCAATGTGGATCAAGAAATCAATGGTATCACTTTTGGATCGGTAGGACGTGGAACTAAAGTTGACCACTTGCAAGTTTCATACAGCAATGACGATTCGTTCGAATGGTTCGGCGGTTCAGTCAATGTAAAATATTTGGTAGCATATCATGGCTGGGATGATGATTTCGATACCGACAACGGATTCTCAGGAAAATTACAATTTTTGTTGGGCGTACGTCATCCGAGAATTGCCGACACGTCACTTTCAAATGGATTTGAATCAGACAATAATTCTGACGGATCAACCAGTACTCCTTATACAACCAGCGTATTCAGCAACGTAACAATAGTAGGCCCCATCGGGCAAGCTGACGATTTCGCCAACACTTCTTCATACATCAATGCTGGCAACCTGAACCCGCAAAACGGATCGAAAACAGGTACATTCCAAGCTGCTATGCAAATACGCCGCAATTCTAAATTAAGCTGCTTCAATTCCATAGCAATTGGTTATCCGGTTGGTTTATTGCTTGACAATGAAAAAGGTACGACACAAACATGGGCAACCGACGGAAGCCTCAAAATCAAAAACGTATTCTATGCTGGAATGACTATTATTGGTTCGGATATCAACAAAAGTTGGGATGATGTTTTGTCAACCGATGGTAAAACCAAAGGAAGCGGTCAATCGTTTTCACACACTTATTTCCTTAGCGAAGGTTTGAATAACCAATACTTTAACGATATTTCCAGCTTGATGCTGAAGCAACCCAACAGCTTAGCAGCCGATCCAAACTGGGGCCCTGTTGCCGGTAGCCCGCTTCTTGGCGCAGCTGATTTCACTGATGCTTTAGTAAGCAGTGGATTTGACAAAGTATCGTACGTTGGCGCTTTTGCCAGTGATTCTGATACTGACAACTGGATGAAAGGTTGGACTAATTTCGACCCGCAAAATACAGATTATTAAGAATAGGTCTTTTGGTAAATAGTTTAGGTTGATCAAAAGCCGGCGTTATAAACGTCGGCTTTTGTGTTTATGACAAGTACATAAGAGACCGTTCAAAAAAGCGGAATTGCAAATTCCGCTCAACCTTATTTACGTGGCATATAGAAGATCGCGTTCGGCTGAATTTGCAATTCAGCCGTGACTTCAAACTTTTTGAATAGCACCTTTTCCGTTTGATAGAATCATTCACATGAACTTTCATGGTTTCAATAGCGTTAATTACTCGTCCATACGTCGAGGAGTTATTTTGGCTAAAGCCGTCAATATTAAATGCATTTGTAACCGTCCGCTAAAGCGAGACGGTAATGAAAAATTGCATTATCATTGCCGTTGGATTTATCCAACGGGCAAAGAGTGCAATATAAAAAGGCTTTAGCCAAAATACATAATAGGTACTTTTCCCAAATGCATCACGGATTACAGCAAATAAAACAAAAGGCTTTTTGATCCGAAAACATTACATTTGTCATATGAAAGTCAATCTGATCAAATCAATCAAAAAAAGTTTTGCAAAAGGGAAAGACAATCCATCCCTTGATTTTTTCAGATATATCGGGCCGGGGTTGCTTGTTACCGTAGGATTTATAGATCCCGGCAATTGGGCTTCCAACTTAGCTGCCGGAAGCGAATTTGGTTACACTTTGCTATGGATGGTAACTTTATCCACATTAATGCTGATTATCTTACAACACAATGTAGCCCACTTGGGCATTGTCACCGGCAAATGTTTATCCGAAGCAATTACCGAACGATTTCCCGTCAAATTAGGACGTGGAGTACTGGGAACTGCCATGCTGGCTTCTGTGGCCACATCCTTAGCCGAAATTTTGGGAGGAGCCATTGCTTTACAGATGTTATTCGGTATTCCGGTAAAAATCGGATCTATCATGGTGACAATTCTAATTATCGTTATGATCATCACCAATTCATACCGGAAAATAGAACGATGGATCATTGGTTTTGTTTCTATCATCGGCTTTTCATTTATCTATGAATTGATGTTAGCACCCATCGAATGGAACTTAGCAGTTAAGGCTTGGATCACTCCCGCCATACCAGACGGTTCTATCGTGATCGTCATGAGTGTGTTGGGTGCAGTGGTCATGCCCCATAATCTTTTTCTTCACTCAGAGATTATCCAAAGCCGTCAAGGGAATTTGCAAGACGAAAAAGTGATCAAAAAGCAACTGCGATTTGAATTTGTGGACACCATTTTTTCTATGGGAGTCGGTTGGGCGATCAATAGCGCGATGATTCTGTTGGCAGCATCTACCTTTTACGCCAATTCCATCCCTGTCAATGAACTACAACAAGCTCAGGAAATGTTGACGCCTACGTTAGGGAAAGGAGCCGGATTGGTATTTGCTATTGCATTGCTTTTTGCAGGCATATCATCCAGCGTGACATCAGGTATGGCCGGAGGAGCTATTTTTGCGGGAATATTCGGAGAGCCTTACGACATTAAAGACAAACACTCCAAATGGGGTGTGGCTATATCCTTAATCTTGGCCTTAGTCATCATCATGTTTGTCAAAAACCCCTTCATGGGCTTGGTGTATTCGCAAATGATGTTAAGTATTCAATTACCGATTACTATTTTTTCACAGATTTATCTGACCTCTAACAAACATTTGATGGGAAAACACGCCAATGGCAAACTTTTAAACGGAACATTGCTGATCATTGGCGCAATTGTCACTTATTTGAATATCCGCTTACTAATCAATTTCTTCAATTAAAGGCTTTTTTGATCGACACTTATCAGATCGGCACAAAGGAGCTGTCTAAAAAGCTGTTTTCGAGCGGAATTACAAATTCCGCTCAACGCCATTCGACTATATTACAAATCCTTATGTTTGGCTGAACCGAGCTTGCGAGTTCGCCGCAGGCAATTTGCAATTCAGCCATAGTTTTTGGCTTTTTAGACAATCCTGGTTTAGTATAGTTTGCCTCTGTCAGCAGTGGTATTGCAAAATTGGCGGACAAAATAAGAATATGTAACTTTGCTTATTGAAATACGTAAACTCTATATAGGCTATCGACAGAAAAATATAACGTGAGTAAGCAACATCATCACAATTGTCTTAACGCAATATTTGCTCAAAAAAACACAAAAAAGGTTCTCCGGGTTTGTCGCGGAGCGTTTTACTTATTGCTTATGATCACGATTCTGGTCACATCACCGTCATGTAGCGGATCAAAAAAATCGGCAAGCATGAAGCAAATAGAACGGCAAGAGCGTAAAAACGATTATCGGACTAAAGAAGAGAAAAAAGCAGAAAAAGAACAGGAAAAAAAGGCCGAACAACTTGCCAAAGATGCCGAAAAAGCACGCCAAGAAGGGATTACTCGCCATAGAAGCTTACAAACCGACGAAGTCCGTGATCGGATGGATGAGCATTTAAAGCAGACAAAAAGAAACTATGGCTATGAAAAAGAGTTCTTTTTGGTTAGATGGCTGAGACCTAAGAGTGATGAGGAAAAGAAAGCCAAAAAAGATGCCAAAATGGTGGAAAAACGAATGGCTGCTACACGGAAAAAAGCAGAAGCAAACAACGAAGCCAGACGGGCTACATCGTTTGAAGGGAAACAACGTAAAGCAGCAAAGCCAAAACCGGGCGATTATCAACATGGCGGTGGCGGAGATATGTCGGGCGACCGTTCTAAACAGGCAAGTCCTTCCGACATGCAGCATGGCGGAGGTGGTGACATGTCTGGCAATCGCTCTAAACGCGCAAATCCTTCCAGTATTCAGCACGGTGGCGGTGGCGACATGTCCGGATATGTGAGAAAACAAAGACCGGGAGCCGAAATGAATAATGTAAAAGCTACTTCGCCACGTAAAGGTGGTTTATTCTCGAAAAAAAGCAAACCAAAACCGGGCGATTAGAGTTTGAAAATAAAATACGGTGGGTTTGGCCGACATTGGGAATTTGCTTGGCGTTTGTTCTATTATTGATTGTTCACGCTGCATACATATAAAACCATCAAATAGCCATCGGGGAATCTAAAATCTATTTTTATCTTTGCACATTCTTTGGGTACTAAAAATATAACCTTATGTCTATATTTAAAATGGCATTTTGAGTATCCAGATTTTTTTAACATATCGTCAACATCTTGTTTCATGAAAATTCATCCCGAAGGGTATATCATTATTCTTGTTGCTTTTCTAATATTGGCAACAATTAATGGTTTGGTATATTTTTTATTTCGTAATTACTGGGTTACAGGATTTTTAGCATTTGCTTCCTTAGTTTTTTTCTTTCTGGTTGTATGGTTTTTTCGCAATCCGGATCGTCCGCTAACACCTGAAAAAAACAAAGTTTTTGCTCCGGCAGATGGTAAAATCGTGGCCATTGAAGAAGTAGAAGAACCGGAATATTTCAAAGACAAAAGGATACAAGTTTCCATATTCATGTCACCCCTCAATGTGCATGTTAACCGTTATCCTGTGGGTGGGGAAGTTACATATGTCAAATACCATCCGGGCAAATATTTGATAGCAAGCCACCCTAAATCATCCACGCTAAATGAGCGGTCTACGGTGGTGGTAAAAACAGAAAACGGGCAGGAAATACTTTTCCGGCAAATAGCAGGTACGGTGGCACGACGCATTGTATTATATTCAAAGGTCTGAGATATGGCAGAACAAGGTAAAGACTACGGATTCATTAGATTTGGTTCAAGGGTAGATGTCTTTCTTCCGCTGGATACAAAAATCAATGTATCTTTAGGAGATAAATCGGTAGGCAACCAAACTGTGATTGCTACATTACCTGATTAACTAAAATATTTACTGCCCGAATAGGGTATCTTACATAATAAAGGCTGTGCAAAAAGTCGAAAATGAACGTCATTGCGAGGAGGAACGGCGAAACAATCTCAATAATTAAAGGGATTGCTTCGCTTACGCTCGCAATGACGAGATAAAACTAACTTTTTTGAACAACCTTCTTCAATCAAAATCGATTTGATTTTGATTATCTTTGTGATGCTAGTTTCATGAATGAAATAACGTTGATATGAGAAAGATCTTTCTTCATGCCATTCTTCTCTGCTTTATATGCAGCAATTTGATGGCGCAAACAATTACTATTGAGGGTACAGTTACAGAAGCCGCTACAGGCGAAAGCCTTCCGGGAGTTAATGTAATCATCAAAGGAACCCTAACCGGAACGGTAACGGATTTGAACGGGCATTATTCCATTATTACTTCGCCCACAGCCACATTATCCTTTTCATTTATCGGAATGCAAACGACCGAAATTCCTGTCAACGGAAGAACCCGGATTGATGTCGTTTTAGCAGCCGATGCGCAGGAAATTGAAGAAGTCGTTATAACGGCTATGAGCATTCCACGTGTCAAAAAGTCGTTGGGTTATGCCAGCCAAGAAGTGAAAGCAGATGCTTTGGATGCAGCCCGGCAAACCGATTTAAACAATGCGTTGGTGGGAAAAGTAGCCGGTGTCCGTTTTTGGGGTGCTTCCGGCGCTACCTATGATGCTGGGAAAGTGGTGCTTCGCGGAACAAACAATTTGTCTGCCGAAGGTTCATCGCCGATTTACGTAGTCAATGGCGTCATTACTGATGTAAACTCGATCAATCTGGACGACATCGAATCCGTCAATGTATTGAAAGGCCCTGCGGCAACGGCTCTTTACGGATCGCGCGGCGGTGAGGGTGCGATCATCATTACTACCAAAAAAGCAAGGCAAGGCAGAGCAACAATTGATTTTGGGCAGACTTTTGCCATAGAGCGGGCAGTCGTACATTCCGATTTTCAAAACGAATATGGCGGCGGCAGCCTGGGCGGCGATGCTGATCTATTGGCTTTTAACTACAACCCATCTATTCATCCGGCATATCTGCAGCCATTGAATGGAGCCAGATATTATGATATGTGGGAAGATGAAAGTTGGGGGCCACGCCTCGACGGCAGAGTATATGTCCCATTTTATGCTTGGGATCCCTCACATCCGAAGTTTGGACAGACTGCTACATGGTCGCCACAACCGGAAAATAACCTCAAGGAATTATACCGTACAGGTTGGATCAGTACAACCAACATTGCATTAGCTAAAGCTGCCGAAGATTTCAACATACGGGCATCATTTTCTAATGTGGCACGGCAAGGTGTTGTAGAAAACAGTGATGCCACACGGCGTTATCTTTCATTAAATGCCGGATACACCATTGCTAAAAGGTTAAGAATAAACGCAGATTATAATTATACATATAGACGGACGCTGAATCCTGTAGTGGAAGACTATCCGTCATTAGGTAGTGTTACAGGGACATATACACAGTATTTTCACCGGAATGTCAATATTGACGACTTACGGGACTATCAGCGTAGCGATCAAACATTCCGTACTTGGAATCCAACCAGCCTGACCGATTTAACCCCCCGCTATCAAGATAATCCTTTTGCATTATTCAACGAAATAGCCCGTGAGCAAACCGATAATTGGCATGTATTTTCGGCAAATCTTACACTCGACATCATTAAAGGAAAATTGGCCATTGGAGGAAATTTTAACGGCGATTTGAACAACATGAAGTATGAGCAAAAAGTTCCCAACAATATATTAGATCAGAATAATTTGGGAAGCTACAGCATCCAAACAAGGGATGGATTTGATTACCAAATACAGGGATTTATCTCTTATAATGACCGGTTTTTGAATGACCGGTTAGACATAGGATTACGGCTCTACACAGAATTACATGACAACCAATATGACGGTTGGGATGAACATACGCGTAATGGGCTTACAGAAAATTATGATTTTACCTTAGCTGCTTCAGTATCCTCCCCCTATAGCGAACCTATCAACTGGCATGTACAAGATCGCAGCATATTCGGTACGGGAACAATCGGTTGGGATAATACTTATTATCTTGATTTTTCAGCACGACAAGATTGGTCATCTACACTTCCTGAAGATAATAATGGTTATTTTTATGGAGGCGTTTCGCTGTCGGCTATTGTCAGCAATTACCTACGAAACGTCAAATGGTTGAGTTTTTGGAAACTAAGAGCTTCTTTGGCACAAGTGGGCAGTACCATGGGGCCTTATCAAACAAGAGAATACCTGAAAAGAGGGAATCGTCATGGTGGAGTTGAAACTTTTTTTCAGTCCAACAATATGATTTCGAGGGGTATTAAGCCGACCATTTCCAACTCATGGGAAGTAGGAACAGAATTTCGTTTATTCAACAACCGATTGTGGGGAGATTTCAATTTTTACACAAAAGACTCCAAGAGCCAAATACTTGATATCAATGTTACTCCAGCATCGGGGTACGATACCCGTAAAATCAATGCCGGTTTAATCCGTAATCAGGGCTACGAAATTTCATTGGGTGGTTCGCCAATAAGAACAAAAGATATGGAATGGGCTATTTATGCCAATTGGTCATACAATGAAAACATGATCATAAAACTTAATCCGGAAAATCCAGACGCCCCGTATCGTGTAGCATGGTTTTCATTTTCGGATATTCCCAGTGTTTACTTATTTAATGAACCGGACAAGCCTGTTGGCGTGATCAAGGGAAGCGCTATCGCAACGGATGCCAATGGAAACCTTATTATTGATAATATAACCGGATTACCGAAATTGGATGGAAACAAAATGAAAGAATTGGGTAATGTACAGCCCGATGCCACCGGTGGTTTTGGAACTTCGTTTACCTGGAAAGGACTCAAACTTGCAGTAGGATTTGACTACCAAATCGGAGGGAACATTGTATCCTTAACCAATATGAATGGTGAATTTTCGGGAATGTTGAAATCGACCATTGGAAAAAATGACAAAGGAGTGGACGTCAGAACTTCGCCAAATAATGGCGGAGGAGTAAAAGTAACCGGGGTCACCGAAACAGGTACTGTCTATAGTGACTATGCCGATGCTCGCAATTATTACCAATCAAAAGCCAATATTTGGGAACCTTACGTGTATGATGCCAGCTATCTGAAAATGCGTGAAATATCGCTTTCTTATACATTCCCATCCCAATTGCTGGAACGTTGGAACATTGGCTTATCGCAAGCCCGTGTTTCTCTGATTGCCCAGAATCCTTGGCTGCTTTATTCAGGAATTCCCAATGTGGATGCTTCCGAAATAGGGAATGCGTTCAACGGATTTATCGAGCAAGGGCAATCATTCAGTACCCGCACGCTGGGGATTTCAATTAACGTAACATTTTAAAAACAATCGGCCATGAAATCAAAAATCACCATATTGATCGGATTAATCATCTTGCTGTTTGCAAACGCATGTTCCGATTTCGACGACATCAATGATGATCCCAATGCGCCCAAAGATCCCAACACAAGTTACTTGTTCTTAGGTGCTGTAACTACATCCTTACCCTACTTCCATTTAACCCAGATTATCGGAGATGTAGAAACATTAGACCCTTGGAATCAACTCTATCCCATGTATATCACCTGGACGGATATACCTACAAATATGGGTTTTATCGAAATAATTCAAACGCTTCAGATTAAGCTCGGAATGACTTCCTATGCAGCAGGCCCTTTTTACATTGATCCCATCAATAATTTAGATACCATCATCCGGTTGAATACTTCGGCAAAATTTCAAAATGAATCGTATGTAAAACAGTTTTGCCAAAGCAACAATAATCAAATTGCCGTAGCCCGGACATTGAAAGCATACATATACATGCATCTGACAGATGCGCTGGGAATGCTTCCCTATTCGCAGGCTATGAGAGGGCGTGAGGGTATTTTTGAACCGGCTTATGATGACCAACAATCGATTTATACCGATTTAGATAAAGAATTAAACGAGGCATATGCCCAATTCGAGGAACAATACCCATTGGATGCCGGAATTGATATTGTATATGGAGGGGATATCGCAAAATGGAAAAAATTCAATGCCTCTGTACGTATGATGTTGGCTATCAAATTGTGGAAAAATGATACAGAGAATGGTAAAAACCGTTTTGCAAAAGCCTATGCCGATGGTTTTATCCGCAACAATGCTGATATTTTTAAATACCAACATTTAAACGAAGTGGAAAGCCAGCACCCGCTGTCGCTTGCGATCAACGACAAACGTTTTTATCCATCGGCCGTTCTCATCGATACGCTTAAATTATATAATGATCCGCGATTGCAGGCATATGTTGCCACCAATAATGAAGGACAATTCAGAGGATTGGGTTATTTGATGCCGATGTCGCCTACCATTTCTTATTCGTATTTCAATACAAATTACTATAAAGCCGATGCACCTGCTGTATTGGTAACGCCATCGGTAATGCTTTTGGCAGCGGCTGAAGCAGCTGAACGAGGTTGGATTACGGCAAATCCCGAAGATTTATACAAAGAAGCCATCACTGCGGCATTTGCCCAACACGGTATCACCGCTTCTGTGGACGATTATTACAACCAGCCGCTCGTAACATATACAGGCAGTTCGACTGCAAAAATCCGAAAAATAGCCATGCAAAAATGGATTGCTTCATATATGCAAGATGGATTTGAAGCCTTTTCGGATAGGCGTCGCTTGGGTGTTCCGGTATCGCCCACGCTTTATTCAGTGATTAGTATCTCTATGCCACGTAGAGTGATGTATCATACCGACGATTACATTGCAAATGAGAATCAGTACAATGCAGCCATTAGCAAGCAAGGGCCGGACGCGCAAGCAACCCGTGTGTGGTGGGATAAATAATTGAGTTAAAGACCTAACAGGTCTTCGAGACCTGTTAGGTCTCTCGTTTGGTTGAATTTGTAATTCAGCCTCCTCATATCACCCAAAATAAAAGCCATTCAATAGGATGAAAGAATTGAATGTAAAATATCTTCATTGGGATTCCAATACTTTATGGAATCAGGTCTTTTTTCAAGAATTGAATGAGATCGCATGGAATGAGATCCAATCGGTCAATTGGTCAAAATATTCATACAAACCGACCGTTCGGTTTAAAATCGCTTATTGTGATTTTGGGTTGATCCTTCAATATCAAGTCGAAGAAAAATCTATCCGCGCCAAAGCGGTCTTAGATAATGAAGATGTGTGGAAAGACTCCTGTGTTGAGTTTTTTATTGCTCCACAAAACGACGGCATATATTATAACTTTGAGTTCAATTGCGCCGGTGTATGTTTGCTAGCCGCCGGGAACTCCCGCAATGGAAGGGAAAAAGCGCCTTTATCTTTGGTCGGTCAAATCATCAGATATTCTGATTTGAATAAAAAGCCGCCTTTTGACGAAACGGCAACAAATACTCCATGGACACTATTTATTGCAATTCCATACGTTTGCTTTTTTAAACATCCGGGATTTATTGCACCCAAAAAACAAACGCTAAAAGCTAATTTCTACAAATGTGGTGATGATTTGGCCGAACCGCACTACTTAAGTTGGAATCCTATCCAAACAGAAAAACCGGATTTCCACAGGCCGGAATTTTTCGGCTCATTATACTTTGAATAACTAGAGGTTGTGCAAAAGTCGAAAATGAACGTCATTGCGAACCCGCATGGGTGAAGCAATCTCAAAGATAAAAAACCAGATTGCTTCGCTATCGCTCGCAATGACGAGATAAAATTAACCTTTTGAAAGTGTCTGTGTGTCCTATTTTTAATCCTTATAAATAACCGTCTTTGTGATTTTCATTGCAGGGTCAAGGCTATTGGCCACAGGACATTGTTTGGTCGATAGCTCAATAATTTTGCGTTCTTTTTCACTATACCGGTTATGCGGGAAAGTAAATTCCACGATCAGTTCTACTACACGGCGGGGATCGGTTCCCATCACTTTGGTCGTTTTGACTTCCGTACCGTCAATATCGAAACCATGTGTTTGCGCGGCAATGCCGATAACAGTCATGACACAGCAACCATACGATGCCGCCAATAAATCCGTCGGCGAAAATGATTCAGCTTTCCCATGATTATCCAAAGGCGCATCGGTAATCAATTTAGTCCCTGATTTTACATGCTCCACTTCTGTCCGTAAGTTCCCTAAATACTTTGCTCTTGTCGTTTCCATCAGCCTATTTTTTTAATTTTTTTGTAAAGATATGCTTTTTGATTGATCACTCAGTTTATCAAGAACATCTAATTTATTGGTAAAAATTTCAATTCTTCAAACAACTTTTTCAAAGAACAATAAAGTGACGAATTTGGCAAAATCCATTGCATATTTTTTATAGCTTTGTAAGTAAATCAAACCATTAAAAAACACATCTATGAAAAGAATCATATGGGGTCTGATTTTTATTGGACTATTACAAACCTCTTATCTACTCGCACAAAAAAAATATGATGCCACATGGGAATCCTTAGACAGTCGTCCTATTCCTCAATGGTTTACCGACGCAAAATTCGGAATATTCGTCCATTGGGGCTTATTCAGCGTGCCGGCATGGGGACCGCTTCCATCTGACGGAGCCGGCATTTACGATTGTTATGCCGAATGGTATTGGGCCAGGCTGATGGATAAGAATAGTAAAGTTAATCCCCTGTTTGCAAAATTCCATCGCGAGCATTATGGAGAAAATTTTGCTTATCAGGATTTTGTGAAATGGTTTACTTGCGAGATGTTTAAACCCGACGATTGGGCAAAATTATTTAAAGACGCAGGCGCCCGGTATGTAGTATTGACTTCCAAGCATCACGAAGGTTTTGCCTTGTGGCCAAGCGCTCATTCGTGGAATTGGAATGCAATGGATGTTGGCCCGCATCGTGACTTGGCTGGAGAACTGACCGATGCTGTAAAAAAAGCGGGCTTGCACATGGGCTTTTACTATTCGCTTTATGAGTGGTTTAACCCTTTATACAAAACTAATGTAGACCAATATGTGGATGAACACATGATCCCGCAAATGAAAGATTTGGTCAATCGCTATCACCCGGATATCGTTTGGCCGGACGGTGAA
>JAVBPN010000044.1:0-8680 GCA_031549585.1 Bacteroidales bacterium | reverse complement strand
AATCGTTTTTATATTTAAAAGGAGATACGCTCGAATAATCGTCTGACTTTGCAATCAATTTCCCTTGTACATCAACAGAAAATCCTTTCCCCTTTTGTGGCAATGATAACAACGCAGAAGCAACAAGCCCTCTTCTATCTGGCATATGTTTTACTTTAATTTCTCCTGCTTTATCAAGGGAAATAGTAATACGAACACTTAATGGATAAAACTTGATGGAAATTACCCCATTAGCCGACGGATTAAACAATCCGATTGATTCAAAACGAGGAGCAATAATAACTTTCCCATTTCGACTATCTATCATACCCCATTTTTTGTTTTCTCTAAACGGAACTAAATAATATAGTATTTGGGCATTACAATTTTTGAAATCTGATGCAATTTCATCCAATACTTTTTTTAATTCCTTTTGACTATCATTTAAAGTAATGTTCGTTAAATTCGGATTCCCGGAATAATCGACATTTGCCAATGCTAAATAATAATTGTTTGTAAAATCCAATGTGCCCAAATCGTTATTTGAACAATTCAAATATTCTAAATACCTGCAATCCAAAATGTTTAATGAATCCAACTGATTGAAAGCGCAATTAATTGTATTCAAATAATTTGTTTGAGGCAAAATGAGTTGTTTTAGATGATTATTATTACAGAATAATCTTTTCATTTTTTTGACGCTTAAGAGATTCAAATGATGCAATTCATTGTTATTGCAATATAGTTCGCTTAAATCCACACTGCGTTCAAAAGAAAGTTCTTTTAACTTATTGTAATGGCAAAAAACCTTAATAAGTTTAGGGTTATTATCCGCGAAAAGAGCGGTCAGTTGATTATTGTCACAATCTAGCTCTTTAATTTCTTGATTATTGCTCAAATCAAGTACTTCAATGTTGTTTCGTTGACATGATAATTTTTCTAATTTTAGATTTTGAGAAACATCTAGATTATTTAATTGACAGGAATAACATCTTAATACTGTTAGATTTTTCAAATGTGAAATTTCAAGAGTTTGAAGTTGATTGTTGGCGCAATCGAAATTACTTAATAAGGGATTATTTCTTAAATGCAATTGTTTCAGTTGATTGTTAGAGCAATCCAAATAAGTTAATAAAATATTATTTTGCAAGTTTAGCTGCTCTAATTGATTCCCAGAACAATCCAAATCGGCTAATAAATGATTGTTCTCTAAATTTAATTGGTTGATAGAATTATAGCTAATGTCCAAATCTTCTAATTTTGTGTTACGGCTAAGGTCTATAATGCGAAGCTTGTTTTGCGCACAATAAAGTACTTTCAAATTAATATTGTTGCTAACTTCAAGTTCTGTTAATCGTGTTTCAGAACAGTCTAAATGTTCAAGAGCAATATTTTTGCTGATATCTAACTTATGCAATGATACCCTTTCACAATCCAAATATTTCAAATTGACAAATAATTCCAATCCCGTTAAATCTCTAATTTCTTCTTCTCCATATACATCTACTGAATCTACCGCATTTCTTTCTGCCATATTGAGCCAACCATCGCAATCGGCATCAAATTTTTCCAAACAATAGGAGCGAAAAACAGAATCTGGAATCAATGATTCCAGATTCTGTTGTGCTGATGCATTGTGAACAGTCAATATTAAAATTGTCAATAACAAAAATCTTCCTATATTCATATCAATCTTACATTTTTCATTGTTCACTAATGCTTTTTACAAGTTTTCAAGTACACACGTCTTTCTGTTGCATTTCGCAATGTATTTTCGCACTGTCGCCCTACGTTTGCTATCCACTCAAAGATCGCTCCACTTTGTTCGCAATGACAAGCTGAAATAGACTTTTGATAATTTTTTATTTAGCGTCTGCTTATTTTTTCACAATGCCTAACGCTTCGAGCAGTTGCGGCCTTTCGTAAAGAGCAATACGGGCAATGGCACGAAAATCACTATACCAATCGGCTAATTCATCAAAAACCTTATCGCGGTCAACAGTTCCTTGTTGTGCCAAGCCTTTTCCTTCCTGCCCTTTGCTGTGGGCTTCTCCTACCTGGTTCACTTGTTGCAGCTCGTTGGTAAGGCGCTGGTTATCAACACCAAATTTTGACATTGTCGCCAATGCATTGGGGTCATTGAGCAGGTTGGTGTATAAGATACGGGCATCGCGTATCCATCCCGAAATACTTTTATGCCGCTTTCCTGTACCGTTGATTTGGCTGAGGAATGCAGCATTGCCTTTGAAAGCAACCCTTGCTACTTTAAGCGTGACCATATAGTCTGCATACGCTTTTTCGAATAGTTGGTTGCTTGCCGAAGTAGCTTCATATTGTTGCCCATATGTTTTTACATGTTCGACCATCAGGCGGTTTGCTTTTTCTGCGAGGGCTTTACCTTCTTGCATACGTGCTGCATCGTAGCCATAAGCGGCTATTGCGGCAGCAATTTCAGCGTTGTTTATTGCACCCAAGATACCATCTTCATATTGGTGCAATTTTTTTGCAATGATTTTTCCATCCATGATTTATTAGTTTTAGCAGGTTTGACTTTTAGTTAAAAACGATGCAATTTATAAATATTTTGTTGAATTTATTGATTGAGTTTCATTAATTTTCACTTTTTCTATTAAATTTATAAACAGTTGTCCGTATTTTCTTGATATCATTGCTGTTTGATTGTGTAACCGAATCGTGTTTATATATGGTTTAGCCATTTTTGTGTATAGAAGAAACGTAATTCAATATAGCGGAATGGTTTTTTAGTGTAGCTGGATGGCTTTGTGGTGTAGCGGAACGATTTTTTCATGTAGCTGGATCATTTTTATGTGTAGCGGAATGATTTTTATATGTAGATAAACCATTTTTATGAGTAGCAGGATGATTTTTCACTGTAGCATGATGATTTTTTCATGTAGCGAAGCGATTTTTATGTGTAGTTGGATGACTTTTATATGTAGATTGATCATTTTTTCATGTAGCAGAACGTTTTTTTTGCGTAGATTAATCATTTTACGTGTAGCTGGATGACTTTTGGGGTCTATTCAACGAATTGTGTCAGGGTTATACTTAATGAAATAGAGGCAAAAATTCAAACCCAACGGCTGAATTGCAAATTCAGCCGAACGTAAGGGTGCCTATTCAATGAACTGTAGGGGGCGTCATTGCGAGCGTTAGCGAAGCAATCTCACGATAACTAAAGGGATTGCTTCACTTCATTCGCAATGACGGGTATTTTTTGATTTTTCGAACATCATCGTGGTCTCTTTATGTCCCGAACCGATAGCCAATCCCTGATTCGGTAACCAATAGCGCAGGTTTGGATGGATCATCTTCGATTTTTTTTCTTAATTGGGCTACAAATACCCTTAGGTTTTGGCTTTGTTCCAAGTAACCACGCCCCCATATTTCCCTAAGAATTTGCTGATGGGTGAGCACACATCCACAGTTTTTGGCAAACATGGCAAGCATGGCAAATTCGGTAGAGGTGAGTTTGAGAATTTTTCCATTTTTTTTGGCAATATGATTGGCAATATCAATATGGAGATTTTCTATTTCGATCACAGGAGTTCCTTCACTGGTTTGGTCTTGCCTAAAAGCAGCACGGATACGCGCCAATAGTTCTCCTGTGCGAAAAGGCTTGGTGAGGTAATCAATCGCTCCCCTGTCTAATGCCTGCACAATATCTTCTTCCGAATTACGTACGGAGAGTATCATAACCGGTTTGAAATACCATTCCCTCAATTGTTTTAAGACCTCCATGCCATCTATATCGGGCAAACCCAAATCGAGGATGATCAAATCCGGGTGATGTCCGGCAGCCATAATCAAGGTTTCTTTTCCTGTTCCCGACTCAATCGTCCTGTAACCGGAAGATTCTAAAGCAATCGTAAGTAACCGGCGAATTGGCGATTCATCATCTACAATCAATATAAGTTCATTTTTGTTCATCTTTCAATTCCATTAGAGATTTCCGTAGGTATTTTTATAGTAAAACGAACGCCTCCGTTTTTCCTGTTTTCGACAGAGATTGTCCCCCTATGGGCTTCAACAAATCCTTTTACAATGGATAACCCCAATCCAAGTCCTCCGGTTTTGCTGTTTTTGCTGCGCCAAAATTTATCAAAAACGAATGGCAGATCATCGGGGTTAAAACCCGGGCCTCTATCGGTTATTTCCAAAATTAACTCGTCACCTTTATATAACGCTTTAAGGCGTATAGTTGTTCCCTCCTTAGCATATTGGCAAGCATTAATTACAAGGTTGAATAATGCTTGTTCCATCAGATCAAAATCGAGTTTAACCAACGCAATAGCTTCTGGAATAGATACGTCCACATAAAAAGGTTTAAGCTCCTCCGACAGGTTTTCCGTTACTTGGTTTAATAGGTCATGCACATCGCACCAATCTATAGTTAACGCAATCCTACCAGATTCAAGACGCGACATGTTTAGCAGGTTCCCAACCAACCGATTGATTCGCTGTGACGCACCCAATATTTCTCTGTATAATTTTATTTTGGTATCATTCGGATGATCCGTGGAAAGCAAGATATCGGAAGCGCCCATGATGGTTGCCACCGGAATTCTAAATTCGTGCGATATGGTATTGAAAAGTGTTTTGTATAATTTATCCGACTCATCGAGCAAATTCGTCCTGCGAGTTAATTGGCCTAATTGCAAATGCTCGATCGCTCGAGCTATTTGAGCGAAAAAAGCATCCCAAAAAATAGTCACCTTTGTGCTAAAAGGTTTGTTTTGTTTAGCAACAACCACGCCTATACTAATGTCTCGATTTTTCAACGGATAATATGTATATTTACTCGAAGGCATGGTGTCTGTGAATTTTCCGGCAGGCCGATCATGTTTAAATGCCCATGTGGCCGTTTCTAAGTCGGACTTGGAAAGAACCAAACCTTGCGGAATGTATTTACGAATAGTAAGTTTATATTTATCATCCCGAAAAATATAGAAAACATCAACTGAAAAATATTTTCGTATGTCCTCCATGCTTATTTCTACTATGTCCTTAACATCTATAGCCCGGGCAAGCCTCTGGGTAAATAAGAACAAAGCGTTGGTTTGTTTCTCCCGATATACCGCTTGCTTTTCTTGTTCCCAAAAACGAGTTGTGAGTACCCCACTGAATAAAGCAAAAACAAAGAATATTAGAAATGTGATTAGATCCGAAGAAGTATCGAATCGAAAAGTAAATGACGGAGGGATTAAGAAAACGCCGCAAGCCAATATAATAACGATGGTTGACAACAAAATGGGCCCCATACGAAAGATAACCGCAATGAGAAACAAAACCATCAATAAAAGAAATGGTAAAAACTGATGGTCCATCTTGTTGGATAAGGATATACAGAGCATAGCAATAGCAATTGCAGAAATAACCGTCAAAACATATTTAAGTGTATTATTCGTAAGCGGCGGAATAATATCCTTTTGCTCAGGGGTATCACGTGCTTCCGAGCCAACCACATACACATTGATATTACCACTTTCCCTAATCAGTCGATTTACTATATTTTTTTTCGCATAACCAAAAAGTTGTCTTTTTTCTGATTTGCCAACAATGATTTGAGAGATATTTTCTCTCCGAGCAACTGCAAGGCAGGTTTTTACAATATCGTTACTGGAGAAAACAATCATCTCTCCATCTAAAAGCTTCACCAATTTGATGTTTTCATCCAATTGTTTCTTTTCTTTTGCATTCAACGCCCGGCTTGTCTTTATATACAAGGATACCCAATTTTGATCCAACACACCGGCCATTGTTTTAGTTTTACGTATAGCCTGTGCAGAAATCGTGTCAGGCCCTATCAATACCAAGAGCCGCTTTTTGGGCTGCGCCGTTTCCTGTATCAGTTTTTGTTGCTTATTCAGCCTTTCGGCCATCAACCGGAATGCCATTTCCCTCATGACTGATATCCTCTCTTTTTGAAAGAATTGTGCCATTTTTTCTTGGGAGTGATTGGCTGTATATATTTTCCCTTCTTTCAATCTGGCAATAAGCTGGCTGTATGTAGCATCTACCAATTCTACTTCATCAACTTGCTCAAAAATCTCATCAGAAAGCGATTGTGATACGCGAAGGCCTGTGAGTTGGTAAATGGTATCAACATAGCTTTCCAAATGTACCATATTAAGGGTCGTATATACATCGATTCCGTTGTCCAGCAGTTCCCACACATCCTGATAACGCTTTGCATTATTACATCCGGCAACATTAGTATGGGCTAAATCGTCAATCACTGCTAATTGCGGGTGTATTTCAAGCATGGCATCCAAGTCCATTTCTTCGTAGACCATCCCTTTATATTCTATTTCTTTATATGGGATAAAGTTAAGCCCCTCTAATAACGCTTGAGTTTCAGGACGAGTTTGGCATTTTACACAACCAACCGCCACCTGTACTCCTTTGCCAGCTTCGACATGAGCTGCCTGGAGCATAGCATAAGTTTTCCCCACACCCGGTGATATACCAAAAAATATTTTCAGTTTCCCCCTTTGTGGTTCATTTCCTTTCTGATCAAAGAAAGCAGGCAATTCGCCAGAGTTGTGATGATCATTTTCCATGAAATTTTAATTTTGCATCACCAATCATCTCTTTCAACTAAATACAAATATAGTAATAAAACATGGATTGTTGCCCTGTTTTGTGAACTAAATGATATGTCCCATGCAATAAGCCACTATTTTTATGAAAGCAAACCAAAATATTTTTTGGGCGCCAATAATGGATCGATTATATCCGGTATGATTATTAATTTGTCCGGAATTTTATCACAATCATAAACCGGGCTTGCGTTTATCCAGCGGCGTTAAAATATGTTTTTTCAATAGGGCTATCAATTTTTTTTAATCGAAAAACAAAATCGGTTAATACATTCATGTAATTGATAAATGCATCATAGGGTGTTTCGTAAGGTTTATATGCGCCTAACTGCTCATTTGCCCGAAATCCTGTGATCATATAACGGAAATGATTGCTTGACTGCAAATATTTCCAATCAGTTTTAATTTTCGGATCAGGCGTTCGCCTTACCCGTTCAGCTAGCCCGTATAGTTTGTTTATTGCTTCTTTTTGCATGTCATTGCCATACCATGTATTGCTACTATACTCTTCGTCTGTCCATAATCCAGGATATTGAAGGTTTAAAGGCGAAACAGGCTGTTGCCTGAGCAATTCTGTCGGCGTCACAAAGGAAAATTTCTTTTTAAGCGCTATTTGCAGTAAATGTTTGAGAAATTCAAAAATGTCTGTTGATACAGATTGTTTTTGACCAAAAATAGCATAGTTTAAACTAAGAACGACTAATTCCTCTTTAGGATCAAGCATATCTATCCAATGAACCATTTTTTCAGCAGTCATTGGGAACTCATTCCATTTGTGGTTTGAAAAAATGAACCGGATATCATCACTTAATTTACTGTTACGCAATAAAAGTTTCAATCGTGGATTGGTAGCCGATTGATATAAATGATTCGGACTTTTCTGCCCAAGAACATATCTGGCTCCTTCGGTCAATACGCCATGAAAGCCCATTTCTTCAATGGTTTCTCCCACGTCATTGTTGTATATCATGTTGCTGTTACAAAAAACATCTCCAACCGGCCTGCCAAAATGCATCAAGATTTTTTCTTTATGTGCATTCACCTGTGCTACGAATTCTTCTTTATCTATCAGCGATGCAATGGAATGAGCATCTGTCCCTGCAACAAATTCAACACATTTGGTATCGGCCAATTCACGGAAACTATCCAACATTTCGGGTGCATATAATTCAAATTTGTCGAGTATAGTTCCAGAAATGGAAAAAGACATCTTGAATTTACCTTTCAACTCATTGATGGCATCGAGCAATATCCGGTTGACTGGCAGGTAGGAGATTTCAGCCATCCGGCGAGTGTATGTTGAATTGATATGATCATCGTAATAATGATGATCATTGCCGATGTTGAAAAAGCCATACCGTTTTAACCAGAATGGTTGATGCAATTGAAAGTGTAAACAGATCTTTTTTTTCATCGAATGTTATTTGATTTTTTAGCAAATACTATCATATACATCTTTAACATGTTTCGCAGAAGTTTCCCATTTTAATTCATTTACTTCACTTTTCCCTTTCTTGCTGAAGAACCCATGAAGCGCCGGATAGTTAAGAATTCCGTAAATAGCATCGGCCATGGCATGTGTATCCCAAAAATCCACCTTGATGGCGTATTTGAGAATTTCGGCTACACCCGATTGGCGGGATATAATCACCGGAACATTAACCTGCATGGCTTCAAGCGGAGAAATACCAAACGGTTCAGACACGGACGGCATCACATATAAATCGCTTAGGTAAAACATTTTGAATACATCGTTGCCTTTTAAGAAACCTGTAAAACTAAATCTATCTGTCAATCCCAAGCTGGCAACCTGTTTGACCATCTTGTACATCATGTCGCCGCTGCCGGCCATAACAAAACGCACCTTGTCCATTTGCTGAAGTACCAGTTCTGCCGCTTTAATGAAAAATTCAGGCCCTTTTTGCGTCGTCAAGCGCCCGAGAAAAGTAACCACTTTTTCATCAATATCTTTTTGGGGGTTTCTGAAAAATCGATCCTGTTCGATTGGCTCTACAGCGTTATATACAGTTACCACCTTTTTAGGATCTATGCCATATTTTTCAATAACCGTATTCCGG
>JAVBPN010000188.1:0-11502 GCA_031549585.1 Bacteroidales bacterium | reverse complement strand
GCCTGTTGCAAGGGATTATTTTTCAAGTAATACAAGATAAACAAAAGCGAACTCTGAATATCTTCAAACACATGATTCTTGTATTGGCGCAGTGGACGTCTGCGCACTTGACCCGCTATGGTGAAATGACTATGATACTGATTCCATTGAACTTCAAAGTAGGGGTAAAGCAGATTGAAACACCCCAGGGAATAGCCCGTCAGGGACTGAAACTGCGCTTGATCGCTCTTGAGATTTTGATAAGTCTGTCTTTGCATAATGGAGTGCAAAGTAAACATTTTTATCACAATGAATTATAATTTATATAATGCCTAATCAAAGGAAAAATTTATGAAAATCACAATTAGAGCAAAATGTTTTATTATCTTATTTATTTTTTCTTTAGTAAAGGCTTATCCACAATCGGAAATAAATATATCCTTATCGGAAGTAATTGATATTTTGTCGTTAAATACTCCAGCAGCTAAAATTGAACGACTGAATTTTGAAAATAAATTACTCCAATTTGAAAATTATAAAAAGGAATTTTTACCTGATTTCTCACTGAGCTTATCGCCACTAAGTTTTAATCGTTCCATCGTAAAATTGCAGCAAGCAGAGGATGGCCAATATAATTATGTTGAGGATTATTCGAGTAGTAGTAATTTCGGTATAACCATGCAACAAAAAGTTCCATTAACCGGAGGGATAATCAGTATTAATAGTTCACTTAATTATCTGAACGAATTATCACAAAAACATCAGAGTTTCAGTTCAACTCCATTTTCAATAAATTATTCGCAGCAATTATTCGGTAAAGGAAAAACCATGCGAATGGAAAAAAATATAGAGTATCAGAAAAATGAAGAAAATATAAAAGTTTTTTGCGCTAATATCTCTAACATACAAAAAATAGCTCTGAGTTTTTATCTGGATGCTTTTCTCGCAGAATTGGAAAATAATATTTCTTTATCAAACAAGATAGCTACGGATAGTTTATTTCATCTGGCAAAATCAAAATACCAAAGTAACAGAATTACTCAATCAGAGTATAACCAAATTGAATTACAGGTAATGAATAACGAATATATCAGAGAAAATGCTTTAAAGAATTATGAAGATGCCATAAAAAATTTATTTACTTACCTGGGTTTGCCGGTAACAGATCTTTATTCCGTAAACATAGAAACGCCTGAATTTACACTTCCTCTGCATATAGATACAGAAACAGTGAGATATTATATTACTAAAAATAATCCCGTAGCACATAACTGGGATATCCGAAAGATGGAAGCACAGAAAGCTTTGTATGTGTCTGAACTTGAAAACAAATTTAATGCAAATATAAATCTAAGCTATGGGATGAATCAATTTGCTGATAAGATTTCTGAAGCCTATTCTGATCCAAGCAAACTCCAATCTGTTGCTGTAGGTTTATCCACTCCTGTCTCATTATGGGGAGTAAACAGGAATAATGCACGGATAGCAAAAAATATCTATCAATCGAGTATGATTGGCATTGAACAGGAAATGAATGAATTTGAAAACGCTATAGGTGAAAAGGTGAATGCTTATAACCATAATGTAAATTTATGGTTTATTGCTGAACGATCATATAAATTAGCTCAGGATCAATATGGATTAATTGTGCAGGAATTGGCAATGGGAAAATCATCGGTTTATGAACTTACTGCTTCGCAACAAGAACAGTCTTCTGCAATGCAAAAATACTACAATGCCATAAAAAGTGTATGGGAGAGTTATTTTACATTGAGGGAGCTTACTCTTTTCGATTTTGTAAAAAACATTGAGTTAACAGAAACTTTTCTGACTGATTGAATAGCTAAAGTAAATTGTATCAATGGAAGGAGCAAAAGAGAGCATAAACTCTAAAAGTGAAGAAGTTCAGGAGATAATTGACAGAATGCCTACAAAATGGGCTATCTATATAGCTTTAAATACCGGTATTGTTATCTGTCTTATTATTGCATTAGGATATATTATCAGATATCCCGATACGGTTGACGGGCAGATTTCTGTTACGGCGAGTATTGCACCGGTAAGGCTGGTTGCCAATACTTCGGGACGTCTTCACCTGCTAAAAGAGAACAAACAGGTTTTGCAAACCGGAGATGTAATATCCTATATCGAAAGCGGTGCTGATTACAAAGATATTTTCTTGTTGGATTCACTGCTGAAACAATACAATCCGGGTAAAGACAATGACATTAAATTCCCCTTTTTCCTTACATTGGGAGATATAGGTACCGCATATAATTCATTTATCTATGCCAATTTGGAATATGAACGCCTTAGGAAATCCGATATATATAAAACGATGCAGCAAATGCTGAATCAACAGATAGAAAAAGATAAAGAGGTTGTCGCCAATATGGAACTGGAGAAGGAGCTGAAGGAACAAATAATAAGCGGCACTTTCGGACAACTGGAAAAAGATAAGATTCTATTATCAATGAAGGCAATAACGGAAGATATATATGAAGATAAACAACAAAATCTATTATCAAAAAAAGAAACATTATTAAACCTTGAGAGTAACCGCCTGACAAAACAATCTGAAATAAATAAAAATAAGTTGGAAATACAACGCATCCTTTTGGAAGAACGGGAGGCGATAGACAAAATAACATCTGAGTTGATTACATCAACCAATAATCTTACAAGTATGATACACATATGGAAAGAGAAATATCTGCAATATGCCACATTTGACGGTGAGCTTGAATATCTCGGCTTCTGGCGTGAAAACAGCTTTGTTTCTTCAGGTCAGGAACTTTTTAGTATAATCCCCAAAGAAAACGATATCATCGGTGAAGTTATTATTCCTTCACATGGAACCGGAAAAGTAAGAATAGGTCAAACGGCGAATGTAAAAATCAACAAGTTTCCATATGATGAATATGGAATGCTTAAAGGCCGTGTAGAATCCTTGTCACGCATATCGAATAAAATCGAGACTAACGGGGTTACCGGTGAAGTTTACCAGGTTATTATATCTTTTCCAGAGGGCCTGGTTTCAAATTTCGGCGTTCAAATACCTCTCGATTTCGAATCGAAAGGAACCGCTGAAATAATAACTATGCCTAAAAGATTGATAGAAAGACTGTTTGATAATCTTAAGGCCAGAACAGAAAAATAAAAGGTATGTTTAAACGATTTCCAGTGGAATACCAGATGGACTCACAGGACTGTGGTCCGGCATCATTAAAAATTATTGCAAAATATTTCGGCCGGTATTATTCATTGCAATATATGCGGGATAAATGTGGAATGACCAAAGAAGGTGTTTCGCTTAAAGGGCTCAGTATAGGAGCAGAAAACATTGGCCTGAGAACATTGGCAATCAAGTGCACTATCGACGATGTTGTCAATCAGGTTCCTTTTCCGGCAATATTATTTTGGAATGAAAACCATTTTGTGGTTATTTATCATGTTGATAAAAAGTATATCTACATATCCGATCCGGGCAAAGGACATGTTAAGTATACTCACGAAGAGTTTAAACGCGGATGGTATCCTAAGGGAGAAAATAAAGGGGTATTGCTGGCAGTGGAACCAACGGTAAATTTCAAAGAAACAAAAGAACAAATAGAACAGAAAAAGAACAGCTTCAGGAGAATGGTGAAATATTTTTATCCCTATACGAAATATTTCAGCATTATACTGGTCATAATGCTTATCGTTACAGCCCTGCAGGCTGTTCTGCCATTTATATCGAAAGCGGTAATAGATGTAGGAATAAAAACATCCGACCTTACATTTATCAATATGGTTCTTATAGGAAATGTATCAATATTGGTTAGCGTAACTATTTTTAATGTAGTAAGAGATTGGATTTTAATGCATATAACATCCAGAGTGAATATTTCCTTAATCTCCGATTACCTGATTAAACTAATGAAATTGCCCGTAACATTTTTTGAAAATAAGCTGTTGGGAGATATCCTGCAACGGGCACATGACCATGAACGTATCCGTGATTTCATCATGAATAACTCACTATCATTGATTTTTTCAGGATTAACCTTTGTAGTTTTCGGGATTATCCTGCTTGTTTATAATCCTGTTATATTTTTAATTTTCCTTGCCGGTTCAGTCCTGTATGTTATTTGGGTATTGCTGTTTTTGAGTATACGAAAAAAACTGGATTGGGAGTATTTTGGATTGATATCTAAAAATCAAAGTTACTGGGTGGAAACGGTTTCATCTATCCAGGACATAAAGATATACAACTACGAAAAACACCGAAGATGGAAATGGGAAGGGATACAGGCACGATTGTATAAAGTAAACAAAAGGGTATTAACAGTAACAAATGCACAAAACCTGGGGGCTCAGCTTATCGAAAATATAAAAAATATGAGCATTGTTTTCTTTTGTGCAAATGCTGTAATAACCGGAAAAATAACTTTTGGGGTAATGATATCGACACAGTTTATACTTGGAATGTTAAATGGTCCGCTGATCCAATTCATAAATTTTATTATATCGGCTCAGTATGCACGGATAAGCTTTTACCGTATCAATGAAATACATCAACTCGAAGATGAAGATGAACTATTGTCAATAGGTAATACATCGATTATACCTGAAGATAAAACCATCACTTTCGAAAATGTGTTGTTTCAATACACTTCTAATTCCCCGCTGGTACTGCAACATATTTACCTGGATATTCCGGAAAATAAAGTAACGGCAATTGTGGGAAGCAGCGGCTGCGGAAAATCAACGCTGTTAAAGTTACTGGTACGGCTCTACAATCCGAGTTATGGCGAGATAAAGATGGGTGGAATGAATGTAAATACTATAAATCTGCGTCAATGGCGGGAATTGTGTGGTGTAGTGATGCAGGATGGAAAAATGTTCAGTGATACGATCCTTAACAACATCGTGCTTGATGATGAGCATATTGATTACGATCGCTTACGTAAGGTTGCCAATATTGCTCAGATACAAGAAGAAATAAATGAGATGCCTAAAGGTTTTGAAACAATGATTGGAGAAACAGGCAGAGGATTGAGCGGTGGCCAAAAACAACGGCTATTGATAGCTCGTGCTTTATACCGTAATCCCAGATTCCTGTTTTTGGATGAAGCAACAAACTCACTGGATTCAATAAATGAAAAAAAGATTGTAGAGGCATTAAAGGGAGCATCTGTGGGCCGTACAGTTATTATAATAGCTCACCGTCTCAGCACTATACGCCATGCCGACCAGATTGTGGTGATGGATAAAGGATTTATCGTTGAAAAAGGCGATCATCCAACACTTATGGAAAAGAAAGGAATGTATGCTTCCCTCATAGAATCGCAAATGCAGATGATAAATTGAAATTGAAAATTTAATGATATATATTATAAGCTGATAATGATACTTATATTAAATAATAAAACATGATACCTAAAATTATTCATCAGGTTTGGTCGGGCTCTTTACCTGATTTCTTAAAAGAATGGAGCAAAAGCTGGAGAGAATACAATCCCGATTGGAAATATGAATTTTGGGACGATGACAGAATGAATTCATTCATTGAGGAATATTTCCCGGAATATGTGGAAGTATATAATAATTTTCCATACAATGTTCAGAGATGGGATGCAATCCGGTATCTTTTTTTATGGAAAATGGGCGGGATGTATGTAGATTTTGATTCTGAATGCCTGGAGCCTATAGAGGGTTTATTCAGAGGAAAAGACTGCTGTTTTTCTCTGGAACCTCATGCTAATCCTGAATTTAAGGATATTCCTTATTTGAGTAATGCCCTAATGGCTTGTTCTTCGGAACATCCCTTCATGTTGCAGATCATAAAAAAAGTATTTTCCGGCGAACCATGCTCATATCCTGTAGATGATAAATTTTTCCATGTATTATCCACCACCGGGCCACTCGTTGTGACCAATACATACGATGAGTATAGTTATAAAGATGATATTTACCTGATTCCTGCCGAACTGGTAGCTCCTTTCAGCATCAAGGAAATAGGCCTCATCATGACTGGTATAAAAAATGATTTATTTGAAGAAAAACTACAAAAAGCAAGGGCTATCCACTATTTTTTGGGTACCTGGAGAAAGAATGAGTAAAATGTTGCTTGTTTGGGTTTGGTGCAGCAGGCGATCAATCCATATTTTATTATTGCAAAGAACTGTTTTGTTTTGTAGTGGACAACAATGATGAACTTTCCGAAATGGCTTTTAACATTTGTTCCTTTATTAATTCATACATAAATTGAAAGAAAGATCTTTGCGATGGAAACCCGAGTTTACTTATATCATTTATGGATGGGATTAATTTTTCATCAATAATACTGAGTGGGTGGTGATGATCTTTTAACAGGGAAAGAAAAAACTCCAGCATTTCGTATTGTATCCTTATGCTTGCTTCATATGATTCCGGAAAATACTTTACACTAGCCTGGTTGTCAGACGTCCGATACAAATTTAAGGTTTTAGGAATGTTAACTATTGTACCTGATTTTACAATATCCGTCCAAAATTTATAATCAGCGGCATAAGAAAATCCTCTGCTGTGCTGGATGTTATTTTTCAGTAAAAAGTCACGTCTAATAAATCCTGTTGAATTAGCAAAAGCCATCCATTTGATCATATTCAATAGTATTTCAACATAGTTCAATGGATATAATCTCATATCGGTATGTTTTCCAAATTGCTGCATATATCCGCCACAGGCAGCTATTCCGGGGTTGGATTCTAATAAATCAAATTGAATTTGCAATCGGTCCTTTACCATTAAGTCATCATGATCCAAATGTGCAATGTATTTTCCTTTTGCCATTTTATACCCTGTCCGATGTGTTCCTATAAAATCATGTTCACAGATTACATATTTTATACGGGAATCATCAAAGGACCTGATAATATCTACACTTTGATCTGTTGACCCATCATCCAGCAAGAGCAATTCAAAATCGGTAAATGTTTGTCCCAAAACGCTCTCAATGGTCTCTTTTATAAATTCTTCAGCATTATAAACCGGTACAACTACTGATACTTTCATGTTTGCTTGATAAATAATTATAATTCAAAGTTCTTTTTACTGGAACTTTGAATTATTCTTTAGATAATAAATCATTGATTTTAACATCTTACTTACAGGCATTCCAATCTATGACAGTTTTTTCAAATATCTCATCCATCCTTTCTCCCCATACATCCCAATTTAATCGTGTTTCAAATTCACGACGCGAAGAGTCACGTAACCAGATATAACTTTCCCTGTCATTAAAAACATTTTTGATTTTATCGGCATAATCCTGTGCGGTAGCATCGTGTGGTAGCAAAAATCCATTTTTACCCTCTTTTACCGGCTGACTTACCCCTCCGACGTTAGCTGTAATAGACGGAAGTGCATATGCAGAAGCCTCACAAAAGACAATACCATACGCATCGAATTCGGTTGGCAAAACAAGAAAATGAGATTCGGAAAGTATTTTGCATAATTTATCCGATTGCTCCTTATCTGATTTATCCAGAAATGGAATGATAACTAAATCTTTATCATATTCCTGTTCATCCGGTGGGGTAGAACCTATAATTGTAAGCTTACATGGAAATTTTTCCTTTTTTAGTAATTTAAACATTTGCAATAAACGATCTCCTCCTTTTCTTTTCCACTCTTTTCCTATAAAAGTTAACTTGCAAATATCCATATTAATGTCAATGGAATAATTTATCCGGTTGGATATATTTGCTCCAAATTCAACTACATCAATTTTAACCGGATCAATATCATAAACTTTTATTGTCCTTTTTTTTATCCATTCGGAACAGAAAATAATCCTGGAGGCTCTATTAAGTATGAATCTCTCAAGCTCCATACAAGGTTCAATATCTCTTTCATCAGGTTTAAGATGGTGTACTTTAACTTGTTCAAAAATCAGATCACTACAAAAAACAAAAGGAATATTAATATCTGACGGAATAAAAAATAAATCGCCAAAAAAAATCAAATCACATTTGAGCAAACGAATTCGTTCGGATAATAAACGACCCAGGTGCTTGACATATCGATCAACAGGAAAATAAGACCCGGCGGGAAAATTTCCTGTTGTAAATGAACTAAGTTGCTGCACTAACTCTGTACCGATTATTTCAACATGATGTTTTTCTTTTAATTTATTATACCTATAATAAAAAATACCCGACCAATTATTGATATCCTTTGGATCAAGCCGGGTTAGGAAACCAATATTCATAATTTTTGCGACGTAAACGTTCTTTCCATATTAAAAACTTATTCCATTTTAAAATTATGATGTGATATCATTTTTGATGACCTTTAGTTTATTTTTGTGATAACCGTTACCATTTTGGCAATTATTCCCATTTTTATCTCCATTCCGTTTTGCTTTACAGAACCGTTAACATCTAGTGTCAAATCCGATGAATCAGGTATTCCCGTTTTTGTATTGATCAGTATAACGCCCGACTGTGTTCCTGAAAGCACACCGTCCAATCCTCCTGCCGGATTCAGGTCTACGGTGCCTTCCGCGCCAACTGTAGCCACATCGCTTTTGATGCCTTTTAGTGTATAGCTTGTATTTATTGTTGATTCTTTGTTCGAAATTCCATATGTACTTTCCGTGTTCCAACTATCACCTTGTTTTACATCTTTGGCAGGATAAATTTTCAAGGATTGCTCGAACATTCCCTTTAATGCACTCTCACCAAGCCATTGCCTAATGATTGAATTACTCAATTGTGTGCCCATCTCTCCATATTCGGCAACAGCTTTTTTAACTTCTTTAATAATTGATTCAAGGCCTTTAATTGAATGAACGGATCCATCGGGTGTAATGAGGGCTGTAAAAGAAGTACCAATTACACTTTTAAACACTTTCTCATGTATTTTATCCAAATCCGTAGGGTTCTCCATGGGATTTTCCGCATCATATCCCATTTTAAGCATCGGACTGGATAACAAATAGGAAATATCCCGACAAGTAAATTGAACCTCGGTTTCCTTGGCTTTTTTATTTTTTATCTTCATTTCATACTTCATAATCATATTTTCCTCTATGGGAAGATCCTTACCCATAGCACTCTGTTTGATATTCTGGAAAATATCTATCCGATATTCATATGTTGATTTTTTTTCCGGATTGAATGTTATTTTTACTTGAGCAGAAACAAAAGTCATACTTAGAAAAATTAGTGATTTAACAAAAATAATTCTTTTCATAGGTTTTTTTAAGATGTTTACTTATTTTAAGAGATGTTTGTCGAAAATAAGTTTCATCCTTACTTCAAAGGAATCTTTGCATAAAGTTTATTCATTATATTTTAGTTTTGTTTGTTTTGGAATTATGACTGGCATTCCAATCCTTGACTGTATTTTCCAATATTTCGTTTACCCGTTTTCCCCATACATCCCAATTTAACCGTGTTTCAAACTCAAGACGCGAAGATGCACGTAATCGGATATAGCTCTCCCTTTCGTTAAAAACAGTTTTGATTTTATCGGCATAATCCTGTGCAGTAGCATCAGGTGGGAGTAAGTAGCCGTTTTTACCATCTCTTACGGGCTGCCCAACTCCTCCTACATTGGCAGTAATGGACGGAACGGCATATGCTGATGCCTCACAAAAAACAATACCATAAGCATCGAATTTGGTTGGCAAAATAAGGAAATGAGCTTCGGACAATATAGTACATAATTGATCCGATTGTTTAGGAATGGATTTGTCAAGAAAAGGAATAACAGTTAAATTTTCGTCTTCTTCCATTATTTTTTCAGGCATAGAGCCGATAATAGTAAGAGAACACGGGAACCTTTCTTTTTTCAATATTTGAAAGGCTTGCAATAGTTTATCGCCTCCTTTTCTCTCCCAGTCTTTCCCGATAAAAACCAACCGGCATACATTCATATCGATATCAATGAAATAGCGGGTTGGAGTTGGGATATTTGCTCCTAAATCTACCACATCTATCTTATTTGGGTTGATGTTATAAACTTCAACAACTTTGCTTTTTATCCATTCCGAACAATAAATAATTCTGAAAACATTGTCAAGTATCAGCTTCTCCTGATGCATGCTAGGTTTAACATTTCTTTCATCCGACTTTTTATAATACATATTTACCTGTTCATAAGTAATATCACTAAGGAAAACAAAAGGTATTTGAATATCCATAGGGTAAAGAAGCAAATCTCCAAAAAAAGCCAAATCGAAATCACGGATCCGTTCGGACAATAGATTTCCAACACTTTTTACATACCTACAAGCAGGGACAAAAAAATCATTTTGAAAATTTCCTATACGAAAGACAGTAAGTTGTTTAAATAATTCCGCTCCCACTACTTCAACATTATGCTTCTTCTGTAGTTGATGATAAATATGATATAAAGTACCTGACCAATTATTGATATCCAAAACGTCATATCTTGTTATGAAGACAATATTCATTACGCGTTATTTTACAATTTATTGCTCTGGTTCCATTCGACCTCCGTACAGCATCACACTATGAGTAAATATCATTTCCAGCAGTATAACGTTTTGTGTGTTGCTTCATGTTTATTTCTATTACTTAATATATTATTCATTTTGGATCGGAAAAACCCTTGTGTCTTTTTGTGCCTTGCCGAATGGAGGTAATACAACAATAAGCCCACAACTTACTTCTACAGTCTTTTCACTATTAAGGTGTGCTAAACCGGAAAAGAAAAGTGTTTGCTCAATATCCTCTTTGACTGCAATTTCAAAATATTTATTTCGTGTAGTCCAACTGTCTTTGACAATCCATTCTTCGACAGATTCAATTAATTTTACTGTAGCCTCCCAATCTTTCCAATGCTCCCAATCCTTTGGTTCTATTCGACCTATGAATACATATCCTTTTATTATAAATTCCGATGCTCCCGTACTGTTTGTGTCCGACACTTGATTTGAATTTCCATCATCAAAAGTCCTTAAGTTTTTCCAACGCTTTGAAAAAGAATCACATGGATGAATATTCTGATTACTCATGTCCACCTCGGCACCATTTTTAAAGATAATATTATTATATCTGACATATTTTCCGTTATTGTATAATAGTACGGCATCATAAGAACTTCCTGACGAAAACGGGGTTAAATAACGTTGTTCATCTTCTATAGTGTATAATAAAAGGGGTTCATCAAATTCTTTGGATATAAAAAACAAGTTATAGAAACCGGACTGATCAGGTTCGTAAGGAAGCCTAAAGGTCAAATTTAAGCTATCCGAGAAGACATAGAACACTTTGGGATGCCATTTGTTGGCAGAAATACTAGAGGTGTCTTCCAAAGTATTTTGGGAGTTTGTCAGCACATTAGTAAACATCATGGCCAACAATATATATAACATCCTAATAAGGTTTTTCATACGTAAATTATTTATGCTCCCCCACTATTTGAGAGCGGTTTATACTGATTTATTATAGATCTGACAAAAGAAAAAATAGCACTCATCATTAGGATAAATGCGCGTTGGTTATTGGCATTATTATAAAACAGCTA
>JAVBPN010000343.1:0-7610 GCA_031549585.1 Bacteroidales bacterium | reverse complement strand
TACGCTATTTCTAAAATGCAAAATCTTTCCTTTTCTTACAATTATCGGATAACACGACCCAATTACTGGAACCTGAATCCTTTTATCAACATTTACAATACATACTATGCCAATGCAGGAAATCCGGAATTAAAACCAACTTATTCGCATAACCTGTCATTAACCCACTCTTTATTCTATGCTATTTTTACTTCTGTAAATTATTCACATACAATCGGATCGGTAAACAATTTTACTTATACCGACCCGCTATCACAGATATCTCTTACTGTTCCCAAAAACATGGGCTATTCCGACAGATTAACATTCAGCCTTACGGCAGCCTTCCCTATACAGAAATGGTGGTTTTCTACAAATAGTTTTAGTTATTGGTGGAATAATGACCACTTCGATTATCTTGATGTTGCTCAAAATACCGAAAACACGAATTTTCATATCTGGTCTTCGCAAACATTTACCATTTTTAAAAATTATTCTTTGGAAGCTTCAGGATGGTATGTTGGAAAAAATAAAATAGGATTTGAACAAACAGATGCTATGTACTCCATTAATTTTGGGGTAAAAGCAAATTTCTTTAATAAGAAGCTTACAGTAAGTTTTACGCTAAATGATCCTTTCAAATTAGGAGGCGAATACAAGAGTACGGAAACTTATCCTAATTCTCATATTGAACAAACCTGGCTGTGGACAAGCACAAGCTACGCTTTGCGAATTGCTTATAAATTCGGCAACGACAAAATACAAATAAAACAACGCAAAACCGCATCAGAAGAAGAAAGCTCACGCTCCGGCGGTAGCGCAACGCCCGGACGGTAATGCTTTGAGAGGTGCGAGGTTTTGCAATGCATTCGCGCACCTCGCACCTCGCACCTCAATTCGTAATTCTCAATTAGATTTGCGTTTCTCATAAATTTGTGCTACATTTGTAGTTCGAAATAATTTAAATAATATATCATGAATAAAGACATTCAAAACTTAGAACCAAAAGCACTTTGGAAAAATTTCCATGCTTTGACACAAATTCCTCGCCCTTCCAAACATGAACAAAAAGCATGCGAATTTGCCATTAATTTTGGTAAAAACCTTGGCCTGGAAACAATACAAGATGAAACAGGAAACGTTATCATCCGCAAGCCTGCCACTGCAGGAATGGAAAACAGAAAAACGGTTGTACTTCAATCGCACTTGGATATGGTGCCTCAAAAAAACAGCGACAAACAGCACGATTTTTTGAAAGATCCTATTGAAGCGTATATTGATGGAGAATGGGTTACCGCCAATGGCACTACGCTTGGCGCAGATAATGGTATTGGGTGTGCTGCCATTTTTGCAATTTTAGAAGATAAAACTATTCAACACGGCCCTATCGAAGCTTTGCTCACTATTGATGAAGAAACCGGAATGACCGGCGCTTTCGGCTTGAAAGCAGGTGTTTTGAAAGGTGACATCTTGATGAACCTCGACTCGGAAGATGAAGGCGAATTGTATGTAGGTTGCGCCGGCGGTGTGGATGCCAACATTTCAATGAAATATAACACCGAAGCTACACCTGCCGATTCTACTGCATTTGAGTTGAACATCACAGGGCTTAAAGGCGGTCACTCCGGAATGGATATCATCCTCGGAAGAGGTAACGCCAACAAAGTTTTCTTCAGAATATTGAAAAACGCAGAAACTAAATTTGGCGTACGCTTGGCAGCTATTGACGGCGGCAGCCTGAGAAATGCAATTCCGCGAGAATCTTTTGCAACTATTACTGTTGCTACAAAAAATGCAGATCAGTTGAAAGCATTTGTTACTGAAATGACCAAAATCGTTGCAGCAGAATTATCAGCTACAGAACCTGATTTGAAAATTGAACTTAAGCCTTGTGCAACACCTGCACAAGTATGGACTCTGAAAGATCAAAAAACATTAACCAATGTTGTGTATGCATTGCCAAACGGCGTAATACGCATGAGTGACAGCATGCCGGGTTTGGTTGAAACATCCACCAACCTCGCATTTGTAAAAGCAAATGATGGAGAAGTAAAAATCGCTTGTTTATTGCGTTCTTCAGTAGATACAGCAAAAGAAAGTTTGTCTGAAATGATGCAGGCTGTTTGCGAATTAGCCGGCATCAACATCGTGATGACAGGTGCTTATCCGGGATGGAAACCAAACATGAGCTCTCCTATTCTCAACGAAATGAAAACTGTTTACAACAAACTTTACGGCAAAACGCCCGAAGTAAAGGCTATTCACGCAGGTTTGGAATGCGGTTTGTTAGGCGGTGTTTATCCAAACTGGGATATGATTTCATTTGGCCCTACCATTCGTTATCCACACTCTCCCGATGAAAAAGTGAACATTGAAAGCGTAGGAAAATTCTGGAACTATTTGGTTGAAACGTTGAAAAATGTACCAGCAAAATAATCCGATATATATTGCCGGCCCTTGCAGCGCTGAAAGCGAAGAGCAGGTATTGGCGATAGCAAAATTTTTGGCAGAAAATACTCCGGTTCATATTTTCAGAGCCGGAGTATGGAAGCCGCGCACAAAGCCAGGATCCTTTGAAGGTATTGGCAACGAAGCACTCCATTGGCTGCAAAAAGTCAAACAACAAACCGGATTGCAAGTTGCAACAGAAGTAGCCACTCCACAACATGTTCAGGAAGTATTGAATGCTGGCATTGATTATTTGTGGATAGGTGCACGCACCAGTGGCAATCCTTTTTCAATGACCGAAATTGCCGAAGCGTTGAAAGGAAAGGATGTTGCAGTGATGGTAAAAAATCCTTTGTCGCCGGACATAACCTTATGGTGTGGGGCTATCGAACGCTTGCAAAACGTTGGCATCAAAAATATTTTTGCCATACATCGAGGGTTTCAGACGCAAGCATCATCTGATTTAAAGAATCAGCCGTTGTGGCATTTGCCGATTGAATTGATGCATCAGAAGCCCGAAATTCCTGTTATTTGCGACCCGAGCCATATTGCAGGCAATGCAAAAAGAGTTTTTGACATTGCACAAAAAGCATTCGATTTAGAGATGAAAGGTCTAATGATAGAAGTGCACAACAATCCAAAAGCCGCACTATCAGACGCTAATCAACAACTTGATTTTAATCAGGCAAAAGAATTATTTGAAAAAATTATTATCAAATCATCCGACAAAAAACTATCAACTATTGATAACTACAGGATGATGATTGATGAATTAGACACCGAAATTATCCATCTATTAGCAAAACGAATGAATATTGTGGATAAAATCGGACAATGTAAAAAAGAAAACAATTTGACAGTCTTGCAAAATTCCCGCTGGGAGGAAGTTTTAGCCAAATGCATAGAGGACGGGAAAAAGCAAGGATTAAACAAAAATTTTATTCAAGCCGTTTGGGAATCAATACATGCAGAAGCGTTGAAAATTCAGACGGAAGAGGGTTAGTAAAATCAGATTCCGGATTCCGGATTTCAGATTCCAGATTTCAGATTCCGGATTCCGGATTATAGACGGTGTCGCATTATATAATCAATATTATTTGATGAATACTGACGATTTTTAACTCCCCTAAGTATAAACTGTCTGATCAAATCTTGACTCCCCCCTATTTTTCCAGATTCAGAATTTTATCTTTTGGATATTTCACCGTATAAATGAAGCGTACTTTTTTGCTTTCACCCGGCGCAAGATCCAAACGCCATGTGAGCACGCCAATCTCTTTGTTTACAACAGCTCCGGAAGTTTCGCCCAATTCTACTTCAATTTCTTTAATTGTCGACAACGGAAATTGATCTTTCAACATCAGATTGACACTATCGGTTTTATTATTTTTCACCGTAATTTCATAAGTAAATTGCTGCGTTTTCGTACTTCCCATTAGCTTGGAAGACGTGAAATCCATCAACTTCTGACGTTTTACAGACACGCGTTTATCTTTACCAATAGTGAGATTAAACGTATCCAACGTAGAAGCCGGATCTACAAATGTTTTTCCCACATAAGTATTGTCAAAAATAATATTCGCTTCTCCTGGCAATAATCCTAACGTATTCCAGTTAGGAATCTCGGCCAATAAAAATGCTTCAGGATCTAATTTCGGAACACTGTAATGTTTATAAAACGCAGGAACTTCTTTTGTCTGTATCTGGATAGTTTGCGCTTGTCCATTCGATGGAATATCATAAGGCAAAGCTATTTCATACATTATATTCATACTATTTTCTGCAACATTTATAAAGTCTTCAGCTGTTTTCAATGTTATTATAATTACGCCTTCGGCTGCTTTGGAGCCATACATTGATTTTGCTGATTCATCTTTCAGCACGTTCATCGATTTTATGAGGTCGGGAGATATTTCTGAAACCTCTTGTGCTGTCATCACATTGCCATTTACGACATATAAAGGTTTAGGAGCGGAAGCCGGCGCCATAGATGCTGTTCCTCTCAGCTTTACATCCTTATTAGCACTTTCTGAAGAATAAGCTTGAATTGTGTTCGACAATTTTAAACGCTCATCCTTTGGATATCCATAACGCAAATCCCACTGTTTCAATACAGGTGCTGTACCATATTGCGATGGAGTTGCTGTTGACAAAGTCAGATTAACTTGTTCCCAATCAATACCGGTACTTTGGCTTACCTTTGCCCTACAAACCAACAGCAAAGGATCTTTCACATTGTTCACTTTCACATCATAAATAGGAATCCAATTTGCATTCGGAGTAATGTAAGAAAAATCAATATTTGCATTTGTAGCCAATGCCGAAGACAAACGAACAATCAGGCGCCCTCCCGAAATAGCATCGTTTTTTAACTCTTCTTGGATTTTCTTATTCAGTTCAACAATTCTTTCTTGGTTTTTCTTTTGTTTTTCGGTTAGTTGCAAAATATCACGCTGTAATTCGATAGATTTTGTTTTGTAATAATCTATCATCTTTGACAGTTCCGCAATATTGAGATCGTTTTCCGGTGCGCGCAATGTGCGATTATCATCCAATATCTTCTGCAGGCTTCTATTATTTTCTATATTTACAGCTATAATATTAAGCTCTCGTTGCACACTTTCCACAGAATCTTCCAATTGTTTTACCTTTGCCGACTTTTCAGTTGGTGCAATAAATTTATTGGCAAATTCCACACTAAGTATTGTAGCCGTTGAAGGTGTTTTTACCTGAATACTATTAACATCAATATTATTACTGATATTGGTAATCACCAATTCATTATTTCCCTTCTTTAACGCCGCAGGTGCGGAATGACTCATTTCAGCGCCGGCTGTAAAAACAGTTACATTGTTTAGTTTGGCTTTACTGACAATTCTTGCATCCTGTGCCTGAAGCACATTTATGGTTAATAAAACCATCATCGCGACAACCAAAATCTTTTTCATACTCCAAAATCATTTTAATATTGCTACAAATATACAAAAAAATTACAAAACAACTATTAATAAAATATTTTTTCATTGAGTAGTAGTTTCAAACTACAAAATTACAAATAAACAAAATGCAAAAATGTTAATAAATGTTAAATTTGCTTTCGGAAATTCTTAAATTTTCAGGCTATCAAGTAAATTTTACATTATTTTTAAGAAATTCTGCCATGATGTCATTTTAGCATTTTGGCACAATTCATGTTATCATTTTAAATATAAGAACCATCGTATTAAATTCAAAAATTATGCAATTAGATCTATTATATAAAGAAGATTTTTTAGAAATCATAGATGGCATTCCTTTACATAATCAATATTATCTGATGAATACTGACGATTTTTACAGAGGCAACGGACGTTATATAAACACCTCCGCAGAAGAGTATGAGATGTGCTTGCACAACATGCATTTAAATGATAAAACAAAATATCTGACAATTTCAGATTTTTTTCAACCTTTGATAATAATTGATCACCCATATTATATTGAATATTCTTTCAAATATATTGGCAAAAGAAAATTTTTTCTTAATTAATTTCCGTCTTACAAGAAATATATTTTTTGAACTATTTTTTTTGTATCTTTGCAAAACCATTATGAATCATTTTTTTAATACCACACAAGTAAAATAAATTAAACTAATTTATATGAAAACACTTACTACTATCGGATTTCTCGTTATTTCCAATATTTTTATGACCTTTGCATGGTATGGTCATTTAAAATTTAAAGAAATGAATTGGTTTAACAATTTAGGATTACCGGCCATCATCCTTATAAGTTGGGGAATTGCATTGTTTGAATACTGTTTTCAAGTACCTGCCAACAGAATTGGATTTTCGGGCAATGGAGGACCTTTCAACTTGTGGCAGCTGAAAGTAATGCAAGAAGTGATTACACTTGTTGTATTTACCGTTTTCACCACATTATTGTTCAAAACCGAAACATTCAAACTTAATCACGGCATAGGTTTTATGCTGTTGATTTTAGCTGTATATTTCATTTTTAAAGATTAAGCAGCAAATTATTATAAAATTTATTGCATATTTAAAATAAAAATTATACCTTTGTAAAAGTATTAAACCATAATAAAACTAAAATTTATAATTTATGAAAAAAATCAGATTTCCCAAAATCATTCTTTTATGTGCAGCATTTGCATTTACAACAGTTACTGCTGTTACCACAACATCATGCAGTGTTCATGTTCACACAAAATCCAACAATGGAAAATCTCCTAAAAAAAGTGGAAAACATGATAATGGAAAACATAATGGTCAAAAAAAACAAGCCAATAAAAAATAGTAAGATTCTTTTCTGATGGCAAAAACCCCTCGACATTTTGTCAGGGGTTTATTTTTAATTTCCAATAAATAAAAAATATGAACAACATTACACAAAAACCTCAAACTATTGAAGAATATATTGCTGTAGCAAATGACAATGTAAAAGAGCACTTAGTTAAAATGTATGAAGTCATCAGTTCAATAATGCCCACCGAAGCATTACCATGCATAAGTTATGAAATGCCTGCCTATAAACTCAATGGTGTTGTTGTATATTTTGCAGGTTTTACAAAGCATGTAAGTCTTTTTCCCGGTCCAAAAGCTATCGCCTTTTTTAACGAAGAACTCACCGATTATAAAACATCAAAAGGGACAATCCAATTTCCTGTCAACAAAAAACTTCCGGTGCTTCTGATAAAAAAAATTGTAAAATATAACATAAAAGAAAATTTAGCAAAAAATAAAAAGAAATAAGTATGGCTTTAATACAAAAAGTAAAAGGGATTGCTCCTATTTGGGGTGAAAAATGTTTTTTGGCTGAAAATGCTACAGTTGTAGGAGATGTAGTAATGGGCGCCCATTGTTCGGTTTGGTACAACGCCATTGTACGCGGCGATGTAGATGCCATCAGAATTGGTGATTACGTAAATATTCAAGACGGAGCCATAGTGCACTGTACACACGGAACACATTCGGTTACTATTGGAAACTATGTATCAATAGGGCATAGAGCGATTATACATGGCTGCATTATTGGCGATAATGTATTGATAGGCATGGGGGCTATTGTAATGGACGGTGCCGTTGTGGAACCAAATTCGATTGTAGCTGCCGGCGCCGTTGTGCTTGAAAATACAAGAGTTGAATCCGGCACGATTTATGCAGGCGTACCTGCAAAAAAAG
>JAVBPN010000321.1:0-3512 GCA_031549585.1 Bacteroidales bacterium | reverse complement strand
ACCACATCGTTTTCGTTTACCGAATCCACATGCATTTCAATGGTATCGCAACCATACTCCAAATCGTAGGTTTTGGAAACTTTCACAGCGGGAAGTTTTCCTTGTTTTCTAATCAGAACAAGTCCGGCATTGAGTTTATATGCCAGAATACTGCCTAAAATAAATCCGCGTGACTCGATACCTACTACTTTTGTAATGCCTTTGTCTTTGTATTTCTCATATAAAGTATCTGCAATCAGATGCAATATTTTCGGGTCTTTTATTGCAGTAGTAATATCTTTAAAAATAATTCCTTTTTTAGGAAAATCGTACACATCACGGATAGATGCTTTGATTTGTGCGATAATGGGATCCATTAAAATTTAATTAAAAAATTTATTTATCATATTTTGGTGCGTATGCAATACACATCTACATTGTCATTAATCACTTGTTACTATATAACAATATTGATAATTTTTTTCGGAACAATGATAATTTTTTTCGGTGTTTTTCCTTCGAGCCACTTTTGTGATTCTTCGGCGGCAAGAGCTTTTGCTTCAATTTCCTTTATATCCATGTCTATTGGCAGTTCCAAGGTAAACCTTGTTTTTCCATTGAAAGACACTGGATAGTTGAATGAATTTTCTGTTACAAATTTTTCTTCAAATACAGGAAACGGTTCGTAGCAGATACTTTCATTGTGTCCGAGCAGTTGCCACAGTTCCTCAGAAATATGTGGTGCGTATGATGAAAGCAACAATGTGAATGGTTCCAGAATTTCGCGTTTGTTGCATTTCAGATCCGACAACTCATTTACGCAAATCATCATACTGCTTACGGCTGTGTTAAAGGAAAAGCGTTCAATATCATCTTGTACTTTCCTGATGGTTTTGTGCAATATTTTCAATTCTTCCGGAGTTGCTTTGTCGTTACTAATATTTAGTTCTCCTGCTTCATTGAAAAATAATCTCCATGCTTTTTTCAGGAATCTGGAAACACCCTCAATACCTTTGGTATCCCAAGGTTTTGATTGTTCCAATGGACCTAAAAACATTTCATACATGCGCAATGTATCGGCTCCGTATTTGATAACGAGATCATCAGGATTTTGTACATTGTACATTGATTTAGACATTTTCTCCACTTCCCATCCGCAAATGTATTTTCCATCTTCCAGAATGAATTCTGCATTGGCAAAATCCGGCATCCATTTTTTGAAGGCTTCGGTGTCAAGTACATCATTGTCCACGATGTTGATGTCGACGTGAAGTTGCTGTGTTTCGTGCTCTTTGCGAAGATTGTAGGATACAAATTTATTGGTACCCACAATGCGATACACAAAATTAGAACGCCCCTGAATCATTCCTTGATTGATCAATTTTTGGAAAGGCTCGTCTTTACAAACGATTCCGAGGTCGTATAAAAATTTATTACAAAATCTTGAATAGATCAAGTGTCCTGTTGCATGTTCGGAACCACCGATATACAAATCTACATTTTCCCAGTAATTGTTGGCACTTTGGGAAATCATTTCATTATTATTTTCGGGATCCATGTAGCGCAGATAGTAGGCGTTGGATCCTGCAAACCCTGGCATAGTGCTGGTCTCCAACGGATATCCGTCTTTGGTAAGCCAATGTTTGGCACGTGCTAATGGTGGCTCTCCGGTTTCTGTAGGCAAATATTTGTCAACAGGAGGGAGGGTTAGCGGTAATTCTTTTTCGTCGAGAGCGCAAGCTATACCGTCTTTGTAGTAGATTGGGAATGGTTCTCCCCAGTAGCGTTGCCGACTGAAGATAGCATCGCGCAGGCGGAAGTTGGTTTTACCTGTACCTATACCCATTTCTTCCACTTTTTTCACTACTTCCGAAATAGCTTTTTTCACTTGCATTCCGTTGATAAATCCGGAGTTCATGATGATACCGTCTTTGCTGTCGAATGATTCTTCGGTAACATCTCCACCTTCAATAACCTGTATTATCGGCAGTTTGAAGTGTTTTGCAAAACGGTGGTCTCGGCTGTCGTGCGCCGGAACAGCCATGATGGCGCCGGTTCCGTAGCCTGCCAACACATAGTCGGCTACCCAGATAGGAATGGCTTCATTCGTAAATGGATTTACTGCATAAGAGCCTGTGAATACACCGGTAACATTGGCTACTTCGGCCTGGCGTTCGCGTTCCGAACGATTTTTGGCTTTAAAAACATATTCTTCTACTGCTGCACGTTGTGTATCGGTAGTAATTTCAGCGAATTCGTCATATTCAGGGCAAACGACCATGAATGTAACACCGAAAATAGTATCAGGACGAGTGGTAAATATTTCAAGATGTTTAGAAGAATCTTTAATTTGAAATTTCACTTCGGCTCCGTCGCTTTTGCCGATCCAGTTACGTTGTATCTCTTTGATAGAATCGCTCCAGTCGATAGTATCCAATCCTTGCAGTAGACGTTCGGCGTATGCGGTTATTCGAAGCGACCATTGTTTCATCAGTTTTCTTTCTACCGGATGTCCACCTCGCACCGATAGTCCGTTCGATACCTCATCGTTGGCCAGCACTGTTCCTAATGCCGGGCACCAATTCACAAAAGTGTCGGAAAGAAAGGCGATACGGTAGTTCATTAGGATGTTGTGCTGTTCTTTTTCAGTTTTAACATTCCATTGTTCTGCTGTAAAGTCAAGTTGTTCACCGCAAGCAGCGTCAATATTTTTTGAACCGTTATTTTTAAATTCTTCTATCAATTGTTTGATGGGTAAAGCTTTTTCAGCTTTATTATCATAATAATGTTCGAACATTTGAATAAAAGTCCACTGTGTCCATTTATAATAATGCGGATCACATGTTTGTACTTCTCTATCCCAGTCGAAAGAAAAGCCTATTTTGTCAAGTTGTTCGCGGTAGCGTTCAATATTTTTTTGTGTGGTAATAGCCGGGTGTTGTCCGGTTTGTATGGCATACTGTTCGGCGGGTAGTCCATAGGCGTCGTATCCCATGGGATGTAGCACATTGAATCCACGGTGACGTTTATATCTGGAATAGATGTCGCTGGCGATATAGCCCAGCGGATGTCCCACATGTAGTCCTGCGCCGGAAGGATAGGGAAACATGTCCAACACATAATACTTGGGTTTGGAAGAATCGTTAAAAGCTTTAAAAGTTTTGTTCTTGCTCCAATATTCCTGCCATTTTTTTTCTATTTCTTGAAAGTTATATTCCATAAAAATACTATTTTTTAAGAAAACATGTTTTTAGTACGATACTGCCGAAACCGTCGATTTTGCATTCCACTTCGTTGGGATTGTCGGTCAACCGGATGTTTTTAACTTTTGTTCCTTGTTTAATGGATGTTGAAGCTCCTTTTACATCAAGGGTTTTGATCACGGTAACACTATCTCCGTCGGCAAGGATATTACCGTTGGAATCTTTGGCAACAGTGTCGGCTTCTTCATTCGCTTGATCGTCGTTGTCGAGGCATTCGTGTCCACAATCGGGACAAACATAAATTGATCCGTCGAAATAAATGTTTTCCGA
>JAVBPN010000114.1:0-3900 GCA_031549585.1 Bacteroidales bacterium | reverse complement strand
GGCCATTTGTTGGCAAAAAGCGGAAATTGGCAAGACCAACAACCACCATATGCTAACGTATTTGAAAAACCTCATCACGTAAAGTAATATTGGTTTGTGTATTTTTGAGCGTCATGGTACTCATATCACCCGAAACTTCTTTCATGACAATGCTTTCCGGCAGGAAAACTTTTTTGTTGCCAAATAAATCGATTTCGTTGTAGTATTGTTTCAATTCTTTCGATTTGGGAATTGCTTGGATCATATATTGAGTGTCATTTTCAAATATCTCAATATCAAATTCTTGCGCATCGAATATCTTTCCATCAATCATATTCATAGTGATTTTGCTGATCTGCTGAAAGAGTTTGTTGCTCTTTGTATTTGCAGAAGTAGCTGCTCGATCCCCGTCTTTCATGAAAATTTTATCTCCGTCAAGGGCAAAAATATAGACATTAGGTTTTTGGTAGGCAATTTTAAATTTGGAATCGTTGCGAAAAAACATTTCTCCTGACGATTTCAATGTATTTTTCATCAACGTGATTTCTTTCACTTGTTCGAATTGGCACTGCATGGATTTGATTTGGGCGCAAGCCGTTTGATATTGCCGGATAAAATCCGTTTTATCTGCGACAGGTACATAATTGGTTTGCGCAAATACAAGATGTGCACACAGCAACATAGCGATTATTAAGGTAACTTTCATTGTCCGGATTATTTTTCGTCTTTCATTTCTTTAGATAAATGCTCCCTATTGCGCTACAAATTGATAAGTAATTGTTCCTTGTTGCCGGGTATCAGCGGTATTGGAAATATTAAAACGCGAACGTTCCGCATCTTTGATTGCTGTTTCTGTCAAGCAGATATCTTGTGTGCTGCTTGCTGAGGCATTGACCTTGGCTGATAATACATAACCTTCCCGGTTGACTGTAATGCTGACCACTATTTTTCCTTGTCCTTGGCATTTATAAACGGGAATAGGCATATATACATGCCGCCTTCCCTCTAATTCATATGAAATCGTTGTTGGGCCTTTATATATTGTCCTTTCGCCTTCGGCATTTGTCGGATATTTATCTTCATATATCCGGGCTTCATTCTCCAGCAAACGGTCTTCGGGTTGGGCGATCTCTTCGGGGCGGTCCCGGGGCGGATCAGTAATATTCATTTCTGTTTTGATATCACGTACCATTTGGTCAATGTTCGCAATGGCCCTATTTTCAGCTACGTTTACGGGAATGTTGGGAGCGCTAGGAATATTGTATTCCTGACGCATTTCCCGAATCATCTCTTGTATATTTTCCTGTTCCTGTGGGTCTTGAATTGGCATTTCCATGTCAACTTGCGACAGATCAATCATGATTTGATACTCTTGTTCAGTATAAGTCCTGATTTTAAGGATTAAGATAAGCGTGATGATAAATAAATGTACGGCAATGGTTGCGAGGATACCGTTTTGGTGTTCTTCCAACCAAATAAGTAAATTATTGGCAATTAGGGATATTTGCTTCCAAATTTTCAAAATTTCCGCAAAACAATTTAATATCCTGATACAATTACTGAGCCAAAAGCTCTTTCACTTTAACTGATATAGCCTTTCCGTCTGCTTTGCCCGACAATTCTTTGGAAGCAATTCCCATGACTTTGCCCATATCTGCAGGGGATTTAGCTCCCACCTTTTCGATAATGCCTTTGAGGGCAACGGTCAATTCTTCGTCACTCATCTGCGCTGGCAAGTATTGCTCGATTACAGACGCTTCAAGTAATTCTTTATCCGCTAAATCTTTGCGGTTTTGTGACAAGTATATTTCTGCCGACTCTTTGCGTTGTTTGACTAATTTTTGCGTAATTTTTAACTCGGCGTCGGGCGTTAATTCTCCACCTGCACCGGCTTCGGTACGTGCCAACAAAAAAGCTGTTTTTAAAGCCCGCAATGCTTCCAGCTTATCTTTTTCTTTTGCCAACATGGCTTTTTTGATGTCTTCACTGACTTGTTCAAATAAACTCATGGCTTTAATGATTTAAGGTTTAAAAAGGAAATAAATGTCGGTTTAGACATTCGGTGATCCTTGTTGAAAATTATGTTTAAGCGCCACCATTTTGATAGCTGTTAAGGCTGCTTCTACTCCTTTGTTTCCATGTTTTCCTCCTGCACGGTCTGAGGCTTGTGATTGGTCATTGGTGGTCAACACTCCAAAGATGATTGGTAGGTTGTATTCGATTTCCACCTGTACAATTCCCGCAGTCACACCTTGACAAATATAATCGAAATGAGGAGTTTCTCCTTGTATCACGCAACCAATACATATAATGGCATCCACATCGGCATATTCGGCCATCATTTGTGCGCCGGCGGTTAATTCAAAACTACCCGGCACATAGCGTACGATGATGTCTTGGTCATTCGCCCCATGTTTTTCCAATGTTTCTACGGCTCCGGTTTTTAATGCTCCAGTGATTTCAGAGTTCCACTCCGAAACAACAATGCCTATTTTCATTCCTTTTGCCGATGGAATGTCGGACGGATTGTATTGTGACAGATTTTGTGTTGACATGATTTGTTCTTATCGAAGGATAAAGATAACAGGATATTTTTATACGAACAAAACCTTCAAATGGTGTGCCACTTGAAGGTTTTTATTTTGTTGTCCGGGATGAGTCGAATGACTTATTTCCCTTCTTTTAATTGAACTCTGGTAATATATTTTTCAATTGATTGGCCCTCAATAGAGGTAGCGTAATCATTTTTGATTTGGTTATATACATTTAACGCTTCCTTATATTTGGCTTCTTTCTCGAGCAAAACCCCAGCACGAAACAAATACATGGGTGAAGTAAAGTCATTGCTTTTGTGAGAAGCCGCTTTCAAATAAAATTTAACCGCATTGTTGTATTCATTCAATTGTGCATAAGCATCGCCTATTCCGCCGTAAGCCAAATTGGACAATATTTTGTCTTTTGATTTGAATTTACCCAAATATTTAATGGCATCATCATATTCACCTAATTGTAAGGAGCTGATTCCGGCATAATATCTTGCTAAATTGGCCGATGGGGTAAAACGGTAATCTTCCATGATTTCAATAAACCCTGGATTATTTCCGTCTCCATTCAAAGCCTGATCCCACTGTTCGTTTTCATAATAACGTTCTGCAGGGAACATTTGTGTTGCAGCTTCGCTGGCTTTTTTCTTGATATAAAGGTGTTGAAAGCCCATATATAATAAAGCAATACCCAATAATATCCCGATTACAATGGTAATTTGCTTTTGGTATATTTCAATAAATTGCTCCGCACGAGTCAGGGCGTGTTCCACCCCTTCAACTCTGGTTTCGGCTTTACTGTTGTTTTTCTTTGACATAAATACAACTTTGGAGTTTAAAAAATTTGCGCAAAAGTAACGTTTTTCGATTGATTAATGAAATTTTTGTGAAAATATTCTACGATTAGATGTCGGAGAGAACGTTTGTGGCTTTTATTTGCTTGAATAGATAAGGAAAAATAAAATTTTAGAGTTGAAATTTGTCTGTCTGGAAAAAGTACTATCTTTGCACCCGCAAAACAAAGCGGCGAGGTAGCTCAGCTGGTTAGAGCGCATGATTCATAATCATGAGGTCGGCGGTTCAAGCCCGCCTCTCGCTACGAAGATAGTCAAGCCTTACACAAAAAAGTGTGAGGCTTTTTGTTTTTTATGTACATACTACTTTAACCCGTAGTGCATTTGGAGAAAAATATCTAAATTGCAATTCGGCTAAAGCCTTAGTAATATTGCATTTATCATCCGTTGGATGAATCCAACGGCAATGGATTCGATGATTTTTATTGCCGTCCAGCTTTAGCTGACGGTTACAAATTTGATTCATTATAAGGGCTTTAGCCAAAAAAGTAAATGAAATTCATTTTCTAAATGCACTACCGGTT
>JAVBPN010000310.1:0-7093 GCA_031549585.1 Bacteroidales bacterium | reverse complement strand
GGTAATCAAACCCAAAATGGGACAACTTGTGTGCATTGGATAATAGGCCCAAAATGGTCTCCCGAAGAGAATGATAGCCTTCTATTACGGCAAACAACATGACCACTGTATGATGATAGGTGGTGAATTTTTTAACGTAGCGTTCAGCATCATGTTTCTTCGCTATGCGGCGTACACTCCCTTTATCCATGAAAAATAGCAGTTGATTAAATAATGGCTATCCGGTAAAATTTGTATTTTTGCCCATGGTTTTCTTTGTTTTGTGGTGACTACAAAGATAATCATTGGGCGAGATCTTTTATCAAAGGTTTCGCCCTATTTTTTACCGGACAGTAGTGAAAAATAATACTCAAAAAATTTGGATTACAACATAGAAGAAGACTTTATATAATCTATACTACGCTGTTTTCAACGGTGTGAAAAATTCAATCAGATTTTCTTCAGGGTCTCGCAAATGAACAACTCGCATTCCCCAATCGGGCATATCTGTAGGTTGATTAATAAATTGAATATTTTTCTGTAGAAATGTTTGATAAGTTTCATCAATATTTTCTACTTCAAAGGATATCATTGATTTTTCACGGTAGCCTGTGGGCTGGTCTTTGTCTGCATTACCGACTGCGGGAGCCATAAAATCAGAAACAAATATGGCTAATCCTTCGATACCATCCGCAACTTTGAATGCGGCGTAACAACCGTTTTCGTCACCCCAAATTGGTTCCAAACCAAGTTTCTCGGTGTAAAATTTGAAACATTTTTTGAAGTCTTTGACCAACAGCCTTACATTACTGAATTTCATATCTATATTTTTAAGGGATTAATAATGGTGCAAAATTATAGGATATATTCATCGCCGTAAGCGTAAAAAATCGACTTTCTTTGTCGGAAATCGTTTGGTGTATCGCCCGACAGCGATTTGAAATCTTTAATGAGATGTGTGCGGTCGTAATATCCGCTTTCTACAGCAATCGTCAGGAGGTCTTTGTGCGGATACTTTTGCATACATTGTAAAGCGTTTTTAAATCTGAATATTTTTGCAAACATTTTTGGACTGACACCAATTATGGATTTGAATTTACGTTCGAAGTGTCGTTGACAAAGGCAAACATCGGAAGCTACATCAGCAAGGGATAATTGCCCTTTTGCAAGGCTAATCAAATCAACGGCGCAGATTATTTGCTTGTCGAAATGATATAAACTGGAAATCCGGTTTAGAAAAGAGCTATTCGTATGCGCTACTATTTCCGCCATTGATTGTTTTTCGGGCAATGCTTCATAAAATGATTTGTCGAACAAGGTTTCAACCAGTGATAATTCCACACTCCGGTCGGTAAGTTCTTCCATAGGAACGCGGGTAAAGGCTGTAATCCCGGCAGGTTTGAAACGGATACCGAACATTTGCGTGGATGTTGGATAATCTACTTCGAGAAAGCTTGTCGTCATTCCGAAAAGATGAGCATCAGAAGCTCCCCTTGTTCTATCGAATTTGAAAATAATATCAGTACAACCGTCAGGAAAAACCTTTGGTGTCACTTCGCTACTCATGAAGCCGCTTGCTGACCAATAGTTTTTCACCCAAGGGCTCAGTCGTATGTCGGGATTATATTCTTGATAATAATACATTTCGATTGTTTTTTAAGCTATAACCTCTCGGCTCGGGAACGTACTTCTGTTCCTTCTTATTTGTTATGAAATGTAATGCACGTCTATTTGCTTGCTTATCGTCTTTTTATGGATTGCTGCCCTTTTTCTTTCATTTCTACGGCAAACGGTTCGTGTCCAATTTCACGAATACGGTATATACATGCAAAACGATCGGAATTCATAATGACTCCCATAATTTTTCCCATGAAATTATTGAACCTTTTACATTCTTTCAAATTGGTGAAATCAGTGCAATCGGCACATGAAGTATAGTTATGCTCGATGCAACATTTGCGAATGTCGCACCACGACGCCTTTTCGTTGTTACGACATCCAGGGCATTTTCCGTTCTTAAACTTTCCACAGGCGCCGCAATATAGGCCACAGGCTGCAACCGGTTTTATATTTTTATTTTCCATATCCTCTAACTATTTTTTCGTTTTTCTACTTTCAATGGCTGAAATTATAGTAATCATGGCGACACAGCAACTCACAATTGCCTGTGTTATCGATATAATATGATATTCAGACCACCCAAATACGCCTGCCATGTTGAGTATGGATCCTACCATATTAAATATGGCGCTTACAGTAAACACAATATTCCCAGTTTTTACTTCTATCTGCATTGCTTCCGAATTCTTCGGCATTGCTCATTGGCATACCGCAGCTTTGACAAATTTTCTGTTCCATTTTCTTTTGATTTTATGATTATTATATGATTTATTGAACGGATACAAAATTACAATATGTTTATCGAATACGCTTTGATAGCCCCGCTCAATGGCGGCTGGGTGATATGTAACTTTTGTGCAGCCTAGCCGAAATGCAGTTCGTCCGCCAATACATTGAAATAACGAAGGCTATTACTATTCATGCCTATAAAGTATTAATTATGACTCATTTTTCTATCAAAGGTATGATAATTTTTCCACAAAACCTCTGTGATTGATCATCTTTATGTTTCATTAAATAATCATACAACAACGTGTAAAAGGTTGAATGGCCATCATTAAGCACCCATGCTGATTGAGCAAGAGCAGAGAGCCCAAAAGTCTGATTTTACATAAGTTGCAAGCCGTTTAATATTTCTTATGGTTTTTATTTACCCCATCCTCTTTTACGAAACAATGCTACGTCTGCAATTATTGCCGAAATAATAAGCATGTAGTCCTGGTAGACGCCCAAATTCATGGCAGCGCTTAAACCAATGATTGCCCAGAGTGTAGGAATAATGACAAGGTAAACGGGGAATTTACGGTTTGTAAGCATAAAAAATCCGAAAGTAACTATGGTGGAAGGACACGGCAATCCCAAAGAAATAATCCTTTCGAAAGAGTTTTCCGTCAGGTAACCGATGACCGGATAAATAAACATTCCGAAAAGAACAAGAAAGTATCCCAACTTATCCTTTATCTGCGAGGAATAGGAAAAAACCAACTTTCCGTTCAAGCTGTTCATGATGATGAGTATGCCTTCAATGATAAATAACCCACCGAACGCATAGGCTACTTTATTGATTTCGGTAAAGAATAAAATATGATAAACCAACCCGATCCATATCCAAATCAATCCGAGTATGCCGCCGATGATTTTATTCTTTGACGACAACCGGGTGTGGAGCATAACCAATGATAATACACCCAACAGCAGGATTACCAATTGACTTGGAAAAACTGTCGTATTGTATTTTTCAAATATTTCGAAAAATTCTTCGATGGTGAAAGGAGTTTTCATTTGTCGAATTTATTATATGGGTTGTATGCTGACCTGCCATCATGATCAGCAGCGCCGATTCCCCGTTGTATATAAAACAAATTGTGATGTCCTATTGTTATTTTTCAAAGTCCGAAATGCAATTCGTCCGCCAATACGTTGAAATAACGAAGGTCATTACTATTTATACTTATAAAGTATCAATTATGATCTACCTTTGTATCAAAGGTATTATAATTTTGTCACAAAATAAAGAGAATTATAAAATTTATCAGTCATGTTTATAGTGATACTTACTTATCAAAAGGCTTTGAGCGAAGTCGATCACCATTTGGAGGCTCACAAGCAGTATTTAGAAAAATTCTATCAGGCAGGTAACTTTATTGCATCGGGCAGGCAAAATCCACGGGTCGGCGGTGTTATCCTTTGCAAGGCTCCCAATCGGCAAGAGGTTGAGAACATTGTTTCGCAAGACCCGTTTCATTCCCATCAAATAGCAAGTTACCAAATAATAGAATTTGAACCGAGCAAATATTGTGATGAGGTTTTAAAGAATTATTTTTAAATAGTAAATGATAAAACAATTAATTGCATGTTGCGGATTAGATTGCGAAAGTTGCGATGCCCGCATAGCCACTGTCGAAAACGACAATGAGTTAAGAGAAAAAACGGCACAAAAGTGGAGTATAATGAATAATGCACCGGAGATTACGGCGGCAACCATAAATTGTATGGGTTGCCGTGCAGACGGAGCAAAATTTGCGTATTGCAGCGATTATTGCGAAATTCGCAAATGCGTGCATAGAAAAGGATTTAATACCTGTGGTGACTGTAACGAATTGGATAATTGCCGGATAGTTGGTGCTGTTTTTCAGCATGCTCCCGGCGCAAAAGAAAATCTTCTATCTTAGGCAACTCATTTTTACAGACATATAGAAGTATATTGAGCAATGTCGCAAGCAGTAAAACCTATATCTTTGCATTCGTAAATTGGTTCATTCTGTTATGATATATATCGAAACTCCGCGTTTAATATTGAGAGATTGGAAAGAGGAAGATATTCAGCCTTTTGCCGTCATCAACAGCGATCCGCATGTGATGAAATATTTTTTGAAACCGTTGACGGAAAAGGAGTCGCTGGATTTCTACAACAGGATACGGGATGAGTTTGTCCAATGCGGATATGGACTATACGCCGTTGAAAAGAAAGAAGACGGCGCATTTATAGGATATACGGGATTTCATCATATCCCGTTTGATGTTGATTTTGCGCCGGGAGTCGAAATCGGATGGCGAATAAAATATGACGATTGGAATAAGGGATATGCTACCGAAGCTGCAAAAGCGTGCCTTTTATATGCGAAAGAGTATCTTCCGTTCAACGTAGTTTGGTCATTCACTTCACTTCCCAATAAAAGTTCCGAAAGGGTCATGCAGAAAATTGGGATGACAAAAGAAAAAGAATTCCCGCATCCGGCAGTACCGGACAATCATCCGCTGAAAGAGCATGTTCTTTATAAAATACTTTTGGGAGAAATGAAAAGTGGTTCTTAATGTTTTATATCTTTCAATAATATTATAAAATAATTCAACAATTTTATCTTTGTTAATATTGCCTTCGAGCATTAAAATATGAGATTACTATAATTTACTAACAATGTAATCCTTGGTAATTACTTCTACATCTTCCTATTGCTCTATTTAGTATGAATTGATTCGATGGGATTCTTTCTTGCTAAAGAATAAGTTATGAATGAAATAGTTATAAAACTAACAGTTAATGCGGCAATTCCGGGTAATAAAAGTATCACGAAATCCGGCTTGATTTGATAAGCAAAAGATTCCAGCCATGTGTCGAGTGAGATCCAAATGATGGGTATTGCAATCAGGAAAGACAGTGCGATCCATTTAATAATTGAAATATTCAATAAAACAACTACTTCACTTATGGTAGCTCCAAAAACTTTTCGGATCCCAATTTCTTTTGTACGACAACTTGTAGAAAACCAGGTTACCGATAATAAATTGATGAAGGCAATGATACAAGCCAAGATCACAAAATGTTTCAGAATCAAATTCAGATGAATTTCTTCATTGAACTGTTGATTGAAATAATCGTCAACATAGTGATATTGAAAAGGAAAATTCTCAAAGGTTGCATTGTATTTTTCTTTAACAAATGATATCAGATCGGCTTTGTTATAATGATCATTTACTTTGATGATATAATATCCCCAAAGCATATTGGTCCAATTAACCAGTATGAGCGAATGTGGCGATTCGAACATGGAGACAAAATCAAAATCGGAGCAAACTCCAACCACTTCGGCAGTATATGAAAACATTCCACTTTCTTCCTTTAATGACAATTGCCGCTCCACTGCCTCTTCGGGTTTTTCATACCCCAGGTTTTTCAGGGTTTTTAGATTGATCATGCAAGGATAGTTATCGGCTCTGTTACTGTTCGTGAAGTTTCGACCGGCTAAAAGTTTGATGTTATAATTGCTTAATAAATTTGAATCGGCAATGATAATACCCGCTTTACCGCTTGATGATTTCCCTACTTCCGTGAAACTGTAGTTGTATGGTGGAAAATCCCCGGGAATGATGTTGGTACTTGTCACCGTTTCAATTCCGGGATGGTTCATCAAATCGTGATCAAAGGCGTTAAGGTTTTTAACAAGCCGTGATTGCCTGCTAATATTTTTGGGCACTGCAAACGCGATAACGTTATTCATATCGTAACCTTTATCCTTGTTGATCAAATAATTAATCTGGCTATCGATTCCGATAATGATACCAATGATTGCAATTAATGCTATAAATTGAGTTACAGTTAAAACGGTCCTTAAAGTACTCTTTGAATGGTTATTTCCCGGTTTAGTAATTAATTGCAGGCAATTGTTACGGGTTATGGTATGGAAAGGCACAAATCCATTCAAGAAAATACTAACGAGAAAGATGGATGTAAAGCCGATCCAAAAACTATGATTGGTAAAAGAAAAGCTCAGTGAAAAGCCAAGTTTATTGAACAGGTATCCTTTCGTCAGAATCACCAGAATAATGGAGCAGGACAAGGCAATTACATGAATTAAAAAAGGTTCGAAAATAGAGGAAGCACGAAAGTTCCGGTTATTGGCGCCTAATACCTTTTGGATTCCAAGTTTCAATGAATTATTCGCCATACGCGTATTGGCGAAATATATATAATTAAAACCGGCAAGGATTACAATTAATATACTGATGGCTAAAAGGATATTCAAATAACTGTTTTGGATGTTTACCGATAATTCTTCGCTTAAATGTGATTTTGTATGAATTTCGGCAAGGGCTTGAAGGTGATATTGATGAACTGTGCCTGTGTTATCAAAGTACGGCTTCTTTTCGCTGAGTACTAATTGATTGATGTTGTTCTCAACATTTTTAACATTTGCGTCATCACTCAGTTCCAGGTACGTATAAAAGTCAGGAGCGCCCCATTTATCCAAAACCGGTGGAGGCAAATGCATATTCTCATGAAAAGAGAAAAGCATTTGCGGCCTAAAATGTGATTGTTGAGGAAAATCCTTGTAAACGCCTTGAATTTCAACATTAAACGCCGGATACATAAAAATCGTCTTCCCACGAGGATCGTCATTACCAAAAAATTTATGTGCAATACGCTCTGAAAGCAAGACTTTGTACGGCTCATTTAACAATTCGGAATGATCGTTGCCATGCAGAACTGTGACAT
>JAVBPN010000172.1:0-18268 GCA_031549585.1 Bacteroidales bacterium | reverse complement strand
TGGAACGGGTTCTGGCCTTCGGCTTCCAACACCGGGTTGTAGCGGTACATCTGCCAGTAACCGCATGCCACGGCAAGTTTTTCCTGCTCCTGAGTCTTGCCCATGCCTGCACGCATCCCATGGTTGATACACGGCGAGTATGCGATGATGAGCGACGGACCGTTGTATGCTTCGGCTTCGCGCAATGCTTTCAGGTATTGGGTGTTGTTGGCGCCCATAGCTACCTGAGCCACGTATACATAGCCATAGCTCATGGCCATCATGCCGAGATCTTTCTTGCGTACACGCTTGCCTGCTGCGGCAAACTTGGCGATAGCGCCCACAGGGGTCGACTTCGATGCCTGTCCGCCTGTGTTGGAATATACTTCGGTGTCGAGCACCAGCACATTCACGTTTTCGCCCGACGCCAGCACGTGGTCCAAACCGCCGTATCCGATATCGTAAGCCCAGCCGTCACCACCAATGATCCAGATGGATTTCTTGATCAAATATTGGCGCAAGTCATATATTTCCTTACAATATTCGCAATTGCACTTTTCAATCAATGGAAGTAATGCTTCAGATGCCTTTTTGCTTTCAATAGCTGTATTAGCAGCTTGCCATGCAGCAAAAACAGCCTTCAGTTCATCAGAGCATTTGTTATCTTGCTTGGCTTCTTCCATCAGGCGGCCAATACGCTCACGCATTTTGTCCACTGCGGTAGCCATACCAAGTCCATATTCGGCATTGTCTTCAAACAATGAGTTGCCCCATGACGGGCCTTTTCCTTGTGCATTGACACAATAAGGAGTCGATGGTGCTGAACCACTGTAAATAGATGAACATCCGGTAGCATTGGCAATCATCATGCGATCGCCAAATAATTGTGAAACGAGTTTTACATAAGGAGTTTCACCACAACCGGCGCAAGCGCCTGAGAATTCAAACAATGGTTGTGCAAATTGGCTGTTTTTCACATTTTGCTCTTTCGGAGCATAAGTGTCCTTATAGCTGATATGCTCTACAGTGTAATCCCACAATTCGTTTTGCGGCATTTGCGATTCAAGGGGCTTCATCAGCAACGCTTTGTTGCCCTTGTTGCCCGGACATACGTCGGCACAGTTGCCACAACCGGTACAGTCAAGCGGACTGATTTGAATACGGAATTCAAGCCCTTCAAATGTCTTTTGCGGAATAGCAGGGATAGTCACTGCATTACCTGGTAATCCAGCCTTTTCTTTTGCATCAAGCAAGAAAGGACGAATGACAGCGTGCGGACACACATATGCACATTGGTTACACTGTATACAATTGCTCGGAACCCATTCAGGAACGTTTACAGCAATACCACGTTTTTCATATGCGGCTGTTCCTTGCGGGAATGTTCCGTCTTCGCGTCCGAGGAAAGTGCTCACAGGAAGATCATCACCACGTTGGCCGTTGATAACGTCCACTACGTCGCGGATAAATTCGGGACGTTTGGGATCAACAGGCGCAAGATCAGCGTTGGGATCAAGTTTTGACCAAGCAGGATCAACGTTTACTTTCGTCACATCACCACCACGATCAACTGCCGCATTGTTCATTTTTACGATATCTTCACCCTTACGGCCATAAGATTTCTGAATAGCCGCTTTCATTTCGCATACGGCAAGGTCATAAGGTATAACTTCAGAAATTTTGAAGAATGATGATTGCAGGATGGTGTTGGTACGTGTACTTCCTAAGCCCACTTCTTCAGCTATCTTGATTGCATCAATGATATAGAACGAGATATCATTATCTGCCAAGTATTTTTTGATCTTATTAGGAAGTTTTTCGCAAGTGGTTTTTGCATCCCATTTGCTGTTGAGCAGGAATGTCCCGCCTTTACGCAACCCTTTCAATATATCATATTGATTAACATAAGGGAATACGTGGCAAGCCACAAAGTCAGGCGTTCCTACAAGATAAGGCGCACGAATAAGCGAATCGCCGAAACGAAGGTGAGAAATGGTGATACCACCTGTTTTCTTCGAATCGTATGCAAAGTATGCCTGGCAATATTTATCGGTAGTTTCACCAATAATCTTAATCGAGTTCTTGTTTGCTCCAACTGTTCCGTCACCGCCAATTCCATAGAATTTAGCTTGGAACGTACCCTTAGGCATAATGTTTACTTCAGGGCGTACAGGCAATGAAAGGAAAGTAACATCATCTACAATACCGACAGTAAACCCATTCTTGGGTTCATTCATCTTCATGTTGTCAATAACAGACAATACATGAGCTGCGGTAGTATCCTTTGATGACAATCCGTAACGGCCACCGACGATAAGCGGAGCGCCGGCTTTGCCATAGAACAAGTCTTTTATATCCAAATAAAGCGGTTCGCCATTGGCTCCGGGCTCTTTCGTACGATCAAGCACAGTGATACGTTTCACGCTCTTAGGCAATACATTGAAGAAATATTTAGCAGAGAACGGACGATAAAGGTGTACGGAAATTAAACCGACTTTTTCGCCTTTAGCTACCAAATAATCAATGGTTTCCTTAATGGTATCGGTGATAGAACCCATCGCCACAATGATATTTTCAGCATCGGGTGCACCGTAATAGGTGAACGGATGATATTCACGTCCTGTAATTTTTTTAATTTCCTGCATATAGCTTTCTACCATATCGGGCAACGCCAAATAAAATTTATTGGCTGCTTCACGCGATTGGAAATATATATCCGGATTTTGCGCTGTACCACGTGTTACAGGATGTTCAGGATTAAGCGCGCGTTCACGGAACTGCTGAACAGCTTCCCAATCGAGTAAACCGGAAAGTTGTTCGGATGAGATAGTTTCTATTTTCTGTATTTCGTGTGATGTACGGAATCCGTCGAAGAAATGAAGGAACGGAATGCGCGATTTAACAGAAGTAAGGTGTGCTACAGCAGCTAAGTCCATCACTTCCTGCACGCTTCCAGTAGCCAACATCGCAAAACCCGTTTGACGAGTACTCATCACATCACTATGATCACCAAAAATAGACAGGGCCTGAGCAGCAAGACTTCGAGCCGACACATGAAATACGCCGGGAAGCAATTCACCTGCAATCTTTTACATGTTCTGGATCATCAATAACAATCCTTGCGAAGCAGTAAATGTAGATGTAAGCGCACCCGACTGCAACGAACCATGAACGGCTCCAGCAGCTCCGGCTTCACTTTGCATCTCAATCACTTTTACTGTTTCGTTAAACAGGTTTTTCTTGCCTTTGGCTGCCCATTCGTCCACATATTCGGCCATAGTCGACGATGGTGTGATAGGGTAAATAGCGGCTACTTCGCTGAACATATATGCGATATGTGCTGCCGCATAGTTACCGTCACAGGTTAGGTATTTTTTTTCTACTGCCATGTCTTCAATTATGATTTTGTGATTTATATTTTCTATTTTTTGATTTTGAGGTGCAAAGATAGTAAAATATTTACATTAAGCCATGAGAGAGTATTGTATCCGGTATTTAGACTTATTCTATATTGTTTCAGAAGTTAGCCTAATGAATTAAACTATAATTCTCCTATTTTAAACGATCTTTTAAAATTTTATAAAAATATATTGCCACCTTTTTTCACCTTTGCATCATATTTATAAAAAGTAAAACCGGTTGGAGAAAATGAATGGTACAGAGTTTTGGGATGCGGCATACCGTAACCATGCACCTGTTTTAATGGGAGTGTTGCGTCGATATGTCCCAGAAACAAGTATTGCGCAAGATTTATTGCATGAAGTGTTCATCACAGCTATCAATAAACATGATAGTTTTTCCGGAAGCGGCACTTTCGAGGGTTGGTTACACCGCATAACCGTCAATACAGCCCTGATGTACCTACGCACCGAAAAATCCAAAAAAAAATCGGCAGAAGCAGTACTATCAGTCATGGACGATGACGAATCTTCTGTTGAACGGGCTGATGATGCAAGGACAATCATCGAAACAGCAGATTTCTCAGGCGAAGAACTTTTAGCGGCTATTGACCGTTTGCCAGACCACCACAAGGTAGTGTTCAACATGTATGTGATGGATGATTTTTCGCATAAGCAAATTGGAACGGAACTTCATATTTCACCGGGCACATCGAAATCGCATTTGGCGAGAGCAAGGAAAAAAATTCAGCAATATTTATATGAAGAAGCTGTGAATAAGAAAGACAAAAAAGACAAGAAATGGGCAAGCGCATTCTTGCTATTTCCCAGCAACACACATTTTATCGACCGGTTATACCGCTCGCGGATGTCGGATTTTACGATCCCACCAGCCGGCGATACAGGATTTCTATCGGCCGCATTGGAAAACCATGCTGCATCAATGGTTTCGGCAACCTCGCAAGAAGTAGCATTAACATCGCAAATGGCGGCATCGGCGGTTCCTCAAGCAGTGCCAACTGCTACATTTTGGGGCAGTAAATTATCGTATGCCGTTATGTGCTGCGGAACAGCAGCGATTACTTCTTCGGTCTGTTGGGTGTCCATGAGCGAAGACAGCCCTTTAAATCAAGATAATAAAAACATATCAGTGGTTGATACCACGATGCATTCACCAAACATAGTTATTCCAGATGAAACCACTTTTGATGCGGCAACACACGACGCCTTAATGATACCTGATGCTATTCCGGAAATAGTTTTGACCGAGATTGAGCAAGCAGAGAGTCAGCATCTGTATATGGAAACGAATTCGAGCCCAAGCGATAACGAAGTATCCGCCGAAAAATCTACGGTTTTCCAACCAAGGCAAACCGTCCAACCACATCAGAACGGGCTTCCCAAAACGTCAACAAGCAATAACACACAACCAACCGTCAATTCGGCCACTGAGTCGCTTGATCCCGTTGTAGTGAAAAAACAGATAATTGAGCATAAAACCGTCGTAATACGCGACACTATTGTCATACAAGAATGAGAACTATTGCATGTGTATGCATTGTTTGGTGGGCGTGCTGTTCATCAACTTTTGGACAAATTACAAAACCCGATACCATCTACGTTTACGAAACAATTACCGTATATGACACTTTGGTCATACACGATACGATCCGAATTAATAAGTCTTTAAATATGCTCGAAATAAAAAATGATTCGGCTACATTTTCTGCTTCATCGGCTGCCACCATTTCGCAAAATGGAATCATACTTCAAAAAACAAAGATTCGCAAAAATCCGAAAACAATGAAGATGTTTAATGCAAGCTATTTAAGCGCACTTATTTTAGCCGCACAAAGTATGGTCAGTTTACCTGCCCAAGAAATATCACCTGACGATGACTTGAAATATAGCCCCATACAAATGAGTATTGTATACCCTATGACCACGCAAGGAAGCCAAACCGTTGATTACCGGTACTATTTTTCTTTCAATTTACTTTCAGGCAGAGTAGGAGCTGTACAAGGAGTTGAATTTGGAAGTTTATACAACCGTGTCGAAAGAGATGTTATCGGCGTGCAATTCGGTGGATTGTTCAATTGGACACAGAAAGCTTCGGGGGTGCAATTCGCAGGGCTGGGCAATGCTTCCAAAGTTGCAAACGGCGTTCAATTCGGAAGTTTGGGTAATATTACCGGCGATGTTGGGGGCATACAATTCGGCGGGCTTGCTAATGTTTCCGAAAGCGTTACCGGGATACAAGTTAGCGGGTTGGTGAATATCAACAAGCACATGAACGGATTGCAGTTCGCGGGAATTACTAACTTGTGCGAATACAATAAAGGGATACAAGTTGCAGGAATCACGAATATTACAGGAGAAAGCCGTGGTTTTCAATTTGCTGGGGTCACCAATGTCAGTAACGAGGTATCGGGAGCAAGTTTTGGCGGAATATTTAACCGCACCGGGAAATTGCGAGGCGTTCAGTTCGGAATCGTCAATGTGACCGATACAATAGAGAAAGGAGTCTCGATAGCGCTTGTCAACATTGTGAAAAAAGGATTTTATAACGAATGGGCGTTATCATTTTCCGACTATCTGAATGTGGGATTGAGTTATAAAATGGGGATACAAAAGTTTTATACCATTTACACAATCGGAGCTAATTTTCTTGAAGATAATTTATGGGTAGCGGGAATTGGTTTTGGTAACCGCACCTCATTAAGCTCCCGTTTGGATTTCCAGCCGGAAATTATGTCTTATTCTTACTTTCCTAATGACTTTCGTAATGTACAGAGCACATGGGCAACCCATCTAAAGTTAGGATTTGTTTATAAATTAAACGAGAAGATCGGCATTGTGGTTGCTCCAAGCATCTATCAACTCAGCTCCGATATAGATAACACAAGCCCTTATAAGGTAAGCCCTATTTCATCATTTTATTCATACGAAGAAGACAACAGCAAAACATCTGTAGGAATAGGTATCAGTGTTGGCCTTATTTTGAGATAAAAGGCAATCTTACAATGAACATATATCATTCATGCAAGCACATCCTTTGCATGCGTCCACCGTATTTCCACGTCCCTGGCAAAGACCAGACTCGTCTTGAGCACAGGTAATACCCAATTTTTTCATGTGAGGGTTATGCGATATATGCGTATCAGGAAACCTTCCTTTGATAAGAACACCAACTGCCAAAGCTAAAAAAGCAATGGCTACTAATGCAATGATGATAAGAAAAAGGGCCATGTTCTTAATTATTTTTCGTATTCTTTGGCCTTATTCAGGCTAACTGATTTTTTGTTATAAAAGGCAACGATGAATGCATCTTTATAGCCATATTCACGAACCTTTTGCAATCCTGTTTCCGCTGAAGCGTATTGATGAAATAACCCCACATAATACCGGATAAGGTTATTGGGCAGCCGCTCACCCGAAATAGGCGACAATCCTTTGAACATATTGTCTGCGACCGGCTTACCATAAGCAGCCAACTGAATTTTATATACAACCCCATCAGGTAAAGGCTCGTCAATAGGAATCGAATTACCCGGAGAATAAGGAGATTGCGGCAAGATAGCAAATTGCTCCACATTCTTGGGCGTTGTTTTTTGAGGTTCAATTGTCACTGGAGCCGGAGTTTCTATTTGAGCTTGTTGAACTGTAGCCTCAACCGTAGGCTTTACCTCCACCGGTTTGGTAAAAGACGCCGCACGGGAAAAATATGTATCAGCTTGCCGTTGGGTAGAAACGCTTTGCCTGTCGTGATCCCTGATGGCAATTCTGATTTCCGATTGTTTGCTTTCATCAGACGTCAAAGCCAACAAGGCCGTTTCGCGCTCAACCATCCGTTTCAACGAATCAGCTTGCATTTGGTAAATCAAAGCTTGCCTGACTGACAATTGATATTCCGGATTATTGTAATACACCGGTATTGTATCGACTTGTATACAAACCGATGCACGGGCGTTGAATCCGATTGCCAAGCCAATACAGATGAAAAAGCACAATATGTATGATTTATTGATCATGCACCATATTTTTTTGCAAAAATACACTTTTCATGTATTTTGATTCGAATACCATGCCATTATTTTATTTTCAAAATTTTATTCGTTTTGAGCATAATTGAATATACACAAATTTTTATATACTAAAAATTATTCAGAAAAATTTATTGCTATATTTGCTTGATTATAAGATTTATATATCAATGAGAAGAAAAGAGAAATTGGTCACAAAAAAACAATCGTTCGTCAAAATTTTATGAAAAAAAGTATATTATATATAACTTTGCAGGGATTTTGTTGTATAACATAGAAATAGAAAAATAATAAAATTAAGCATATGAAAAAAGTTTTATGGTTTGCATTAGTTTGCTGCTCAGCGTGGTTGGTAAGCTGTAAAGATGCAGAAGAAGACTCTAATCCTAATCTCCCTAACACAGACCAATTAGTAGAGATTTATGACGGTGTCTTTATCAATAATTCACCAAGCGAACAACCTTCAATCATGAAGGTATATCCTGTTGGTCAATCGCCAGATGGATTTGGCGTGTCAGAAACTTCAGCTAAATCTGCAAAAACCGTTCTTCCCAATGACGATGGTACGAGAGGATATGACTATCGTTTCATGTTGGTGGGAGAATATCCTACTTTGAAAGTAACGAATATAAGAGGCAAAGTAGTTGAAGCGCAAGCTTCTCACGTCAAAATTACTGATGATGCAAAATATGCATTCGTATCGTACAATACAAAATACGACGATCATATTGGCGGTATCGTTGTTTTCAATGTTGCTGATGTTGAGCATCCGCTAGTTATAGCTACGTTTAGCATGAACAATGGAGAACTTAGCGCTATCGACTATGACCCGAATACATCTACCCTGTATGCTACAGGAGCAACAGTTAGCAAGAGCTTTGGATATCAAGGAGATTCCAATCCCGCTTTCGTGATAAGCGTAGCATTGGATGGTGCAATGAAATTTAAAGAAGAAGCCCCTACTTTTAGGATGTTGACTTCTTATCAAGGAACATCCATTAAAGTTGCCAACAGGATTGTATATGTAACAACCGGTGATGGAACACAAGGTACCAAAGGTGGATTATATCTTTTGAACGAAGAATTAACAGAGGTTGTTAATTTTATTGAAGCTGACAATGCGAGATCAATAGACATTGATAATGGTAATTTGTATTTGATGCAGGCAGAATATGCACGAATTACAAAATTTGACCTCAAAGGCAATTCTCCTTCACTGGTTTATAGCGCCTCAGACGAAGCCAAGCAACATCATGCAAAATCTGAAATTGCTGCATGGAATGGTTATATCCTTGCTGCTGAAAATGAAAGTGGTGTACGTATGGTCGATGCCAACGACGGCTCTGTTGTTGCAAAATTGATATGGCCGGAAGGATCAGATCTGGAAGATCATGTAACTAACAGTGTTGCGCTTAACAGCGATAAAAAATCTTATATGACCGAAGGCACTTATTTCAACTCTAATCTGTTGTTATTGGCCAACGGTGGAAAAGGATTATATTGGTATGATATCAAAGACGGCAAAATCTTATCATGTAATACCAACAGCATTGATTTTGGAGATCGTTATTCTGCCAATTTCGTTGCATCCAGAGGTAATATCGTATTTGTAGCTGATGGATTAGGTGGTTTGAAAATATTGACCATTACTGTTGATAATGGGAAACCAGATCCTGATCCTGAACCAGAATCGGCTTGTACGACAGCTTATGAAAGTTTCTACAATCCTAAAAATGCATCAAGCTTATTCCCCGAAAGCAAAAGTGTTTTCAGAAATGATGCAGCAGGCCCTGTAAAAACTTTATTCTCCGCTGCTAATGTGGATAAAGTGATGAAGTCGATCAAAGTAACAGCTAAAACCAACCTGTATATCAGTTATATGCACGAAGGTGCCGGATTCAAGAATGCGTTGGCTTTCTATGTGACTCCCGAAGGACAAAATACAGCTGAATACTATCAAAATAATATCAATAAAGAAGGTAAGTTCTATACCACTACAAATGGAGTACGGGTAGTAAACAATGAATATATTATTTTACCGAATGTTAGCGATATTAGCGAAGGTGGTCCATTGTCACAAGGACAAATGTTCCGGATTGTAAATTACGCAACAGCAGACGGTTCATTTAATGAAGGTGACGAAGTTGTATTGATGCTTGTTCAAGACGGATGGAGCGCACAAAACTCACGCGTAGAAACGCCTTCGACAACCAATACTTGGCAATTGCCTGTTTTCTTGAATTACGATGTGTTGCGTGGAATGATTCCTACCAGCAGTACTTGGTATTCTTCAAGCACTGCAAGTGGTGAGCCTTATAATTCATTTAAAGGCATCCAACATTGTGCTTTCTATACCGGAGATTGCAATACGATTGTAATTGCTTTTGAAGACAAGTATAATGGAACAGATACCGATTATAACGATATTATTTTCACAGTAACCGACAAGTCTGACGGAACAGGCGGTGGTGTGATGAATATCGAAAAACCGTATTTCACCATGAATCCTGACGGACAATTGGTTCCTACTAATCCGTAAATTCATTTTTAGGTATAACTTGGAAAGAAAGCCTCTCAAGGGGCTTTCTTTTTTTGTTTATCTTGATGCACACAAAAACAATTCAGGTATAAAATTTGTACTATTTATATAATCATCCATTTTTAAAAACCAGTATTTGACACGCTTAACGATTTGCTTATTTGATATTTACAAACGTGTAATATATTTGTAACCAAATAAGTATAAAAACAAATATGTACTACCATTATTAACATGGAAATAAAAATAGAAAGCAAAATAGGCCGGCTTCGTAGCGAAGAAACAGACATCTATTCTTTTTTATCTGATTGCAATAACTTTAAACAGTTTGCCACTACCGACAAAGTGCAAAATTGGCATTCAGACAATGATTCATGCAGTTTTTTGGTAGACGGGATTGGCGAATTGACATTCCGTATCGTTGAAAAAGAGCCAAATGCGCTAATTAAGTTTGCTATTGAAAGTGCACATGCCGAAAACATTTTTTTGTGGATACAATTGAAAAGCGCCCAACCAAGTGATACACGGATTAAGCTAACTACAAAGCTGGAAGCCAATCCTTTGACTAAAATGTTCATCTCAAAACCATTGAAAGAGGGACTCGACAAAATCATTGATGTCATAGAACAACGATATTAGTCATGAAAAAATGAATATTTGTCAAAATATACTATTCAACGCGAAACATAATGCTCACTTTTACGTAAAAAGAATAAAATTCAATAAGTAATCAATTAAAAAATTCATAAATATGAAAAAGATTTCATGGATCGCACTACTTTTTTGTTTTGCATGGTTTGCTGGTTGTAAAGATGAGCCGACAGACGTTCCTGAAAATCCCGATGCTACTGATCAGATAGAAGAAATTTTTGCCGGAGTATATATCAATAATTCTCCGAGTCAACAACCTACTATCGTTAATCAATATCCCATAGGGCGTTCTACGAACGAAGATGATTTTGGCTCTATAGAACCAGCCTCTATATCACTTAAGTCAACTCAAACCGTTCACCCCAATGATGATGGTTCGAGAGGATATGACTACCGGTTTAAATTGGTCGGTGAATACCAAACGTTGGAAGTAACCCTTGAAAATGGAGCTGTGGTGGAAACCCAAGCTACTCATATCAAAATCACAAGCGACGCCAAGTATGCGTTTGTTTCTTATAATACAAAAGACGAACCTTGCCATGGTGGCGTTGTAGTTTTCGACGTTTCCAATATCGAAAATCCTAAAGTTGTTTCTACATTGATGACATCGTCCAGCGAATTCAGCGCTGTTGATTATGATGAAAGTACCCGGCAATTATATGCTGCTGGTTCAACTTTTAACCCACAATTGGGTTATAAAGACGATGCAAGCCCTGCATTTGCTATGATGTTTGTTTTGGAAACAAACATGAAATTCAAAAGCGTAGCTCCTGCATACGTGACTTTAACTTCTTTCCAAGCAACTTCACTTAAGCTGGCGAATAATCAGGTGTATATCACCACAGGTGATGGAACCGGTACAACTCCCGGTGGATTGTACATATATGACAAAGAATTGAAAACACGTGTAAATTTTGTGTCATGTGATAATGCTCGTTCAGTGGATGTTGACGAAGCCGGTAATGTGTATGTGATGCAAGCAGAATATGCCCGTATTACCAAATACAATGCAAATGGACAGAACCCTGTTTCGTTTTACAGTCAATCTAGTGAAGCGCAACAACATCATGCAAAATCTGAAATTACCGTATGGAATAGTGGATATCAAACTTACGTACTTTCTGCTGAAAATGAAAGCGGTATGCGAATGCTTGCCTCAAATGGCAGTGTTTATGACAAACTGGTATGGCCTAGCGGTTCTGATTTAGAAAAGCATGTAACCAACAGTGTAGCGCTCAATTGTGACAAGAAGTCTTATATGACTGAAGGCACTTATTTCAACTCTAATCTGTTGTTATTGGCCAACGGCGAAAAAGGTATTTATTGGTATGATATACAAGCTGTATCTAAAAGTAATACGAGAACAGGTGACAAGATCGTAGTATGTAATACCAATAGTATATCTTTTGGTGACGGTTTATCTGCAAACTATATTGCATCAAGAGGTAATGTCGTATTTGTTGCCGACGGAATGGGCGGTTTGAAAATATTGAGTATTACTGTTGATAATGGAAAACCCGATGATCCCGAACCAGAATCAGCTTGTACGACAGCTTATGAAAGCTTCTACAATATTAAAAATACAGCAAGCCTTTTCCCTGAAGGCAAAAGCGTATTCAGAAGTGATGCAGCAGGCCCTGTAAAAACTTTGTTCTCCGCTGCAAATGTGGATAAGGTGATGAAATCGATTAAGGTAACGAATAAGACCAATCTATACATCAGCTATATGCACGAAGGCGCAGGATTCAAAAATGCGTTGGCTTTCTATGTAACTCCCGAAGGACAAAATACTCCTGAATATTTCCAAAGCAATGTCAATAAGGAAGGAAAATTCTATACCACCAAGAATGGTGTACGGGTAGTAAATGATGAATATATTATTTTACCGAATGTGAGCGATATTAGCGAAGGCGGCCCATTGTCACAAGGACAAATGTTCCGGATTGTAAATTACGCAACAGCAGATGGCTCATTTAATGAAGGTGATGAAGTAGTATTGGTACTGGTTCAAGACGGATGGAGTGCACAAAATTCACGTGTACAAACGCCTTCGACAACCAATACTTGGCAGTTGCCTGTTTTCTTGAATTATGATGTGTTGCGTGGAATGATTCCTACCAGCAGTACTTGGTATTCTTCAAGCACAGCAAGTGGTGAGCCTTATAATTCATTTAAAGGAATCCAACATTGCGCTTTCTATACCGGAGATTGCAATACGATTGTAATCGCTTTTGAAGACAAGTATAATGGAACAGATACCGATTATAACGATATTATTTTCACCGTGACCGACAAGTCTGACGGAACGGGTGGTGGTGTGATGAATATCGAAAAACCATATTTCACCATGAATCCTGGCGGAGAATTGGTTCCTACTAATCCGTAATGATCTTATGCTCTTTATAAAGTTTATTACAAAAGGAAGCCCTCAGGCTTCCTTTTGTTTTTTGTAAGATCCGGCTTTTTCAATCATTACACTTAAAATTCGTGTTTTTTGCATAAGTTTGCAAATTCAAACCTTTCATTGGTTCTATGAATTTCCCGTTGCTCGTTGCCCGCCGTTATTTATTGGCCAAAAAATCGCACAATGCAGTCAATATTATATCGATTGTGTCGGTTATTGGCGTGGCTGTGGGTACAATTGCGCTGGTAATTGTGATGTCAGTATTCAACGGCTTTGAAGATTTTGCACAAACGCTTTTCAGCACATTCGATCCCGATTTAAAAGTGACGCCTGTTGAAGGAAAAAGTTTTGTCGCCGATCCAGCCATGTTGAAAAAGCTGGAAGCTGACCCCGACATTTATGCTTTTTCGCAAACAATCGAGGAAAATGTATTGATTCGCTACGGACAACAACAGGAGATCGCCGTACTAAAAGGTGTTGATAGCCAATATCAACGGGTAACCGGAATCGATACGATGATTATTGACGGAGAGTTTAAACTTTGGGTGAATGATGTCCCTCAAGCCATGGCCGGTTATGGGCTTGCTACCAAACTACATGTTGGGCTATATTTCATTACACCTATGAATGTATATGCCATACGCAATGTGTCCCAAATTAACCTAAATCCGGATCAAGCGGTCAGTCAGAAATATATTTTTCCATCCGGTATATTTGCTATTGATGAAGAGGTTGATTCGAAATATGTACTTGTACCATTGCTTTTTGTCCGCGATTTGTTTAGAAATGACAGTATCACCGGAGCAATAGAAATTAAATTGAAACCGGGTGTTAAAACAGAAAACGTACAAAAACGCGTTGCCGGAATTTTCGGCGATCAATTTGCAGTGAAAAATACATACGAGCAAAAAGAGTTTTTCTACCGGATTTTAAAGTATGAAAAATGGGTTGCTTTTATGATCCTAGTATTTGTCTTGCTGATCGCATCGTTCAACACGGTTGGGTCCCTTTCAATGTTGATGATCGAGAAGAAAAACGATATGTTTATCCTTCAATGCCTGGGATGTGATAAAACATTGATTGGCCGGATTTTTATCGGGCAAGGTTGGATGATTGTCCTTGCCGGAGCCGGTGTGGGAATGGCATTAGGTGCATTATTGTGCTGGGCACAGATTGCTTTCGGCATTGTCCCATTGCCAAGCGGAGGAACTTATGTAATTGATTCCTATCCGGTTGTTATGAAGTGGAAAGACTTCGTTTTTATCTTTTTGGCAGTCGCCGGTGTCAGTCTGCTTACTATTTACTTTCCTGTAAAATACTTTGTCCGGAAATATGTTTCCGGAATCAATTAAAGACAGAGGTTTTTGAACACTTATTGCAGTTAATCCGAATCCCGAACCATCTGTTTGTAACATTCCCACAAAACGATTCCGGCGCTTACCGATACATTGAATGAATGTTTGGTCCCAAATTGCGGAATTTCAATGCATCCTTGACAAAGGTTGATTACTTCCTGATCAATTCCACGCACTTCGTTTCCAAAAACAAAAGCGTATTTGGTATTCTGGTCGACTTTAAAATTCTGCAACGAATTACTGTTTTGAGTTTGTTCTACTCCCCAAACCTCAAATCCAGCTTCTTGCAATTGTTGCACAGCGTCTTTGGTATGCTCATAGTACAACCAATCCACAGCATCTTCCGCCCCCAATGCCGTTTTATGTATCTCCTTATGGGGCGGAGTTGCTGAGATTCCGCACAAAACAATAGCGGAAAGCAAAAAGGCATCACTTGTACGGAAAAGCGAACCCACATTGTGAAGGCTTCTAATGTTATCGCAAACCACCACAACCGGCAATTTGTTTGACTGTTTGAATTCTTGGACGCTTTTGCGGTTTAACGCATCCATACTTAATTTCAGCCTCTCCTCTCCCATTTACTATTTGAATACTTTGACACGATCAGCCAACGGTGAAAACTGCTTTTCTCCCGGTTCGGCAGTCGGAATGCCGAAAGGCATTTGTGCCGTCAGTTCCCATTTGGCATCCAAATTCCATTCTTTGTGCACCATCTCGTCGATAACCGGATTGTAATGCTGCAATGAAGCGCCAAATCCGGCATCCTCCAATAATGTCCATACGGCAAATTGATGCATGGCTATGGAATGTTGCGCCCAAACCGGAAATTTTTCCTGATAAAGCGGAAATTGTTTTTGTAAATTTTCAGTTACAGATTGATCTGTAAAGAAAAGCACCGTACCATGTCCTGCTGCAAAAGCATCAATCTTTTTATCGGTTGGTCCAAACTTGTCTGCAGGAACAATTTTCCTCAGGCACTCTTTTACAATATCCCACAACCTTTGATGTTGTTTTCCAAATAACAATACAAATCTATCCAATTGTGAATTGAACGGAGATGGCACATGTAATGCCGCAAATTCCACTAATTCCTGGATTTGCTCATCGGTCAAGCGGCTGTCGCTGCTGATCGAATAATATGACCTGCGATGTTGAATCGCTTCTTTCAAATTTCGTCCCATATCTTTTTGTTTTTAAGTATTTATTGATTGAATACCGAACGGTAAAAATTGCGATTTGATTTAACAAGGCTCGCGGCAAATAATACTAGATTCTTGGTTTCTGTTAAGATATTGAGATATAAAACACTATTTCGTGTGGTTACTTCTTGCTTTTTGATCCGTTTAAGCTGTTTTCTTTGCAATTCTTCTATTTCTTTAATAATCGTAAGTTTTTTCTTACGAATATTTTCCATATTATCCGTATAGTCCCGATTTGCCAATGTTTGAAGAATTATTTTGAAAAACCCCGATACGCTTTTATTTAATTCAGCCAATTCTTTTACCTGCGCAGCATCGAATGGAGAATGATTATTGTCAAGGTATTCATATGCTGGGTTGTATATATGGAGTACACAATTGGCCATTTCCCTTCCTGCATCAACAACCTGCACGAAAAAATGACTTGCTTCTAATGCATCACCTTGAAATTTAGCAATTATTTTATATGTATTGCTTTTGAGATTCTTCGTTTGACGGCTTAACTCATATACGTCTTCCTGTATCCCTTTTAAAGCTTTCCGTTTACCATCCAAGAAATTGCTTAAAGTCTGGTTGTACAGTTGAGCTGCCGAAGTAGCTGATGAAAGAACCTGTTCATTACAGTTTTCAAATAAACGCATCGGTGTGACATTTTTTGCGCCCAATATCACAGCTTCTTTCTTTTTCTTTTTTTCTTTTTCCTTCTCCTTCTTTTCTGATATGAATGTTGAACGGAACATTACATAGACAATCAATACCAATCCTACCACAAAGGTGATCCAACCTCCCCATATAAGTAATGCAGTGATCGTGCATGATAAAGTTAAGGCCGATATGGCAGTAATAAACCATCCGCCAATGACTGTGAATACACCGGTAATCCGATACACGGCAGTTTCCCTGTCCCAAGCACGGTCTGCCAACGAACTACCCATCGCTACCATAAATGTCACATAAGTGGTTGATAACGGTAGTTTGAGCGTAGTAGCTGAAGCAATCAAAATACTCGCAACCACCAAATTGACAGAAGCCCGGACTTGATCAAAGGCAATACCCTCATTCGATTGCTTGTGTTCGAAACGTTTATCAATTTTTTTCTGCCACTTTCGGGGAATTATACGCTCAAAGAAAGAAGAAGCGTTCAGAGATCCTCTTACTAAAGTACGTGCCAATAAAGTCGAATCAAATTGTTCCTCTCCCGTGTCTTGACGACTTAAATTAATTGTCGTATCGACTACTTTGCGCGCTCTTCTGGAGAATGCCAAAGTAGCAGCCATCACCAACCCCGCAATCAATAAAAATACGGTTGGGGTTTTAACTGACGAGTTCAAGGAATCCATCATTAGGCTGGTATCCGCAACTCCTGATGTAGCAAAAAGCTTATATGATTCAAGTCCAGCTAAAGGTACTCCGATAAAATTTACCAAATCGTTGCCGGCAAAAGCCATCGCCAATGAAAATGTGCCAACGAGAATAACAATTTTAAGTACGTTGGTCTTGAATAGCCACATTAGCGCTTGTAATATAATTGTCCATCCAACCAAACTACCCAATAATAAATTCATCTGGTGTGTTTCGATCCAAAGATTGTATTCCGGTTTCATGAATGAAGCGCCTTTAGCTCCCTTCATGAACATAAAATACATAATAACAGTAATAGCTATTCCTCCAAATAAAGCACCAAAACGTTTGTATGATTTACGGTAATCAAATGTGAATATAATCCGAATTACATATTGTATGATTAAGCCAGCAATAAAAGCAACGACAACAGAGATCAAAATACCACTAATAATGGCCAATGCTTTTTCTGTATTGATATATTCACCCAAAGCAGCAAATCCTTGCCCAGCCTGCGATATTTTGTATAAGGCCATTGCCAAGGAAGCTCCTAATAAATCAAATATGATAGATACAGTAGTAGATGTCGGTAGTCCTAAACCATTGAAGATATCCAACAAAATAATGTCGGCAATCATCACGCCCACAAATATCCAAATAATTTCAGAAAAATTGAATTTTGCCGGATTAAAAATACCATTCCGGGCTATATCCATCATCCCGCTTGAGAAAGTAGCTCCAATAATCACCCCCAAACAAGCAACAATCATAATGGTACGATACGAGGCTACTTTTGACCCGACAGCTGAATTTAGAAAGTTAGAAGCGTCATTGCTCACCCCTACCATCAGGTCGAAGCATGCAAATAACAATAAGAAAACTACTAAAATCAGGTATAAATCCATTATAAGAAACTAATGGTACAAATTTACAATAAAGAAATTATTTTTAAGAATAGGATAGAGTATGCATCCAAAATTTGCATCTATTCTTTAGACATTTTGAATGTATTTTGTTCGTTTAGAACAAGCGAAGTAACTGACTTTGATTGAATTTAATCAAACCCTCTGAGGCATCAAAAAACCTCAGAGGGCTGATATATGAAAAATATACATCCTGACAATCAGGACAATCCTAGTTATATCTATATAATTTCACCTTTTGAATGGTCATTCCAGGCATTTTTAAGCCTGTTCCGGAAAATGTACTACAATGGGTTTCATCACCATTAAGTACCCGTGTAACAACCCATTTTCCATCCCTGAATTCGCCTTGTTCCACTCTGTCCAACGCTACATAAGGAGTTTTTCCGGGAGTCTTGGGAACAAAACGGACATTTAAATCGCGCCCTAAAACAAT